>JAIVGU010000015.1 GCA_020201445.1 Halobacteriales archaeon | reverse complement strand
GTGAACACCCCTGGCAACCCGACGGGCCGCATCTTCACCGACGCCACGCTGCGCCTCATCGCGGACCTGTGCGCGGACCACGACGTCCTGGCCGTGACGGACGAGATCTACGAGTACTTGGTCTACGACGGCAAGCGGCACACCAGCCTCGCCACCGTGGGCGACATGGCGGAGCGCACCGTCACCGTGGGCGGCTTCAGCAAGACCTACAGCGTCACCGGCTGGCGGCTGGGCTACACGGCGGCGCCCAAGCCGGTCACGGACGCCATCAAGCGGGTGCACGACTTCCTCACCGTCGGCGCGCCCCACCCGCTCCAGGTCGCCGCCACCGCCGCCCTCGGCCTGCCAGCCTCCTACTACACGGAGCTGCGCGACGGCTACCAGCAGAAGCGGGACTTCCTGCTCGCCACCCTGCGCAAGGCGGGCTTCCGCTGCACCGACCCCGACGGCGCCTACTACATCTTGGCCGACTGGACGGGGGTGGGGGACTTCCCCGACGACACCGCGTTCGCCATGTGGATGGCCAAGGAAGCGAAGGTGGTCGGCATCCCGGGCTCCAGCTTCTTCCAGGACGGCGAGCGCGGCCGCCACCTCATCCGCTTCGCGTACCCGAAGAAGATGGAGACGCTCGCGGAGGCGGCCCGCCGGCTGGAGGGGCTGCGCGAGCGCGTGGCCAACCGCCAGACCCCTTATGCGTCCCCCTAGGATGCGTTCCGCATGGCCTCCTGGGACTTCCAGCTTGGCTGGGAAGCCACCAACCCCATCGCCTACCTCAACCTGGGCGCGCTGGCGCTCTCCGTCCTGCTCCTGCGCCGCCTGGCGGCCCGCCGCGGGGAAAGCGCCCTGCTGGACGGCGCCTGGGCCGCGAGCCTGGCGTTCGCCGTCGGGACCGGCCTGCACTTCCTCGGCGACCTGACGAACTTCCCCGAGGAGTGGGACCACGTCCTCATCCACGGCGTCGTCCTGGTGGCCCTGCTCGTGATGTTCCTGGCCGTGCGCCGCGGCGACTGACGACCAAACCACGGGTTGCACGGAGCGTGTCGTCCTTGCGCGCTCTTGGGCAACCACGGATTTCGCGGAGCGCGCGGATTTGGGTCGTCCTTGCTGGAAACGGTCTTGTGAAATCCGCGTCATCCGCGAAATCCGCGGTTCGCCAAGTCCGGCACAAGCAAACCAGGGGTGGCGCAGGCTCGGACAAGCAAAGGCATCCATGCAATCCGTGGTTTGGTCGGTGCGCCGCAAACATTTTCCTTCCGTTCCCCAAGCCGCCCCCATGCGCGCCCTCCTCCTCGCGAGCCTGTTGGCCTCCGGGCTCCTCGCCGGCTGCCTCACCGCCCCGTCCTCCCCGGTCTCCACCGAGCCCGTCCGCGACCCCGACTGGGCCCTCCGCGCCATCTTCGCCGGCGCCGACCCGCTGGACACCGACCACGCGCTGCCGGAGGCGCACGACCACGCCAACCGCACGCAGCACCTGGGCCTCAACACGCCCAACTTCGAGGTCCTCGGCCACGACGCGCTGCTCAGCCCCTACTTCGGCGCCTCGGCGGGCACAGCCTACTGCGGCGACGTCGCCGACGCGAAGCCCGGCCAGCGCCAGCTCGCAGTCGTCCACTCCTTCGCCACTGACGTGGCCCTCACGGTCCTCGATGTCACCGACCGCGCCAAGCCCAAGATGCTCGGCGAGCTGGTGCTGCCCTACGAGTTCACCTACGACGCCGCCATCTTCGCCGACGGCCGGTACGCGGTCCTCGCCGGCAACCCCGACCTGGCGAGCGACAAGCCCGCCACCGCCGGCGCGACGGTGCCGTTCCACGCCACATGGCGCGACGCGTGCGGCGCCGAGCGGCCCGTCGCCTCCAAGGTCGACCAGGTCCCCTACGGCTACGCGGCCATCCTGGTGGACCTCGGCGACCCCGCCAACCCGACGGTCGCCGACTTCTACGAGTACCCCGGCGGCCGCAACGTGCACAGCATCAGCACCGCGACGGTGGACGGCACCCGCTACGTCGCCACCTCCGGCCTCGCCGCCGTGCCTTGCACCTTGCCCAACGTGAGCGGCAACCCCGTGCCCAACCCGGTGCCGTGCGAGCCGCAGGTGCCGCGCTACGGCAACGCGCTGAGCCACTTCGACATCCTCACCGTCGAGGAGAGCCCCGCCGGCGCGCGGCTGGCGCTCGACTTGGTCTACACCCCGACGGACCAGACCCACCTCGACCCCAGCCTGCTCTACCTCTCCAACGGCCACACCGACGCGCAGATCGAGAAGCACCCCGTCACCGGCCAGACCGTCGCCTACCTCGCCGACTGGGACGGCGGCCTGCACGTCATCCGCCTCGACGGCCCCGGCCGGGCGACCCCGCTGGCGAGCTGGGGCCAGAGCCCGGGCGGCGACCCGACGCAGATGAAGGGGCACATCCACTCCGTCTGGCCCGTGCCGGGGACGCAGGACGGCAAGCACTACCTGCTCACCGGCCAGGAGGTCATCGGCCGCCCCGCTGGCCGCCCCTCGGGCCAGGTCGTGATGCTCGACATCACCAACCCCGGCGTCCCGCTGCGGGCGTTCAAGTGGACGCTGCCGGTGGACGTGCAGTGGCCGCCCAGCCAGGGCGAGATGTTCAGCACCCACTACCCCGTCCTCGTCAACGGCACCCTGTTCGTGTCGATGTACCACGGCGGCGTGTGGGCGGCCGACGCCCGCAAGGCGAACTGGCCCGACCTGCCCAGCGTCGGCGCCTTCCTCCCCGCGCTGGAGCCGGCGGGCAAGCCGTTCAAGGGCGGCCCCACGCCGGAGGTCCTCGAGATCCTGAGCCTCGGCGACGGCGGCCTGCTGGTCTACGACGGCACCTCGGGCGCCTACACTGTGCGCTTCCACCCCGGCGACGCACGCGTGCAGCCGGCGAGCCCGTGGGCCGACAACCCGTGGATCGGGTAGCCTAGCGGTGGCCGTGGCGGGCCTGGAAATCGTGCACGGCCCGCAGCCAAGCGGCCTGGCTGCCCGAACCGCGGATACTCCCTCTTTGGTGAGAATCACAAACACTTCGGGTGGGGGAGGTTTTCGGAACCGGGCAGAGGGGGGTTCCGAAGTGTTTGGGCCACACCCTTTTGGGGTCGTGGCGCTGGGAGCGCCATAAGCCATGACCACGGATAAGGGTGCCGACCTGAAGACAGGTCGGTAAATCGCGCTTGGCGCGGGTGCGAATTGCTCCCGCGATTCGATGGTGTCTTGTGAGTCTCAAGCGAAGAGACTTGCCCAGACGGTCAATGAAGAGACTTCCGCAGACGGTCCCGCGATTTGACGGAAATCTTTCCACGCTGTTCTCCATGAGAAACAGGCCCCCTCAACGCCTCAGGGCCAAGGCGCGGTCCAGGGCTTCGCGTCCACCTGCGCCGTCCCGATGGCCCGCGCCGGGCCATTGCAGGGCCGCTGCTGCGCGTCTGGGCGCATCCAAGGGCTCCAGGCTTCTCCCAAGCGTCTGAGGGCTGCGCGGGGCCCCAGGGCCCTTCCCGGGGGCTCTAGGACCGCCTGGGCGTCTGGCTTCGACGCTCCGTCTGCCATGCGGGTCTTGCAGGGCGGCCCGTCTGCGGGGCCCGAGTGCATCCAGGCCACCCCTGCGAGCCCTGAGCTAGTCTGAGTCGGATTCCTATGCGGAGGATTCAGCGGAGCGTCAGCCTTGAAGCGCGCAACGGAGCCAGGAATCGAGCGCAGCGCTCGCAGGCGTGTGGCGCAGTTGGCGTTCACGCTGCAAGGCGTCCTTTTCCCTTTGCTTGAGTCTTCCTTCTTGCAGGTGTTCCCGTCCATCGGACTCTTCCTCTTGTTCCTCTCACGCTTGCTCAGTGTGCTGCATGGAAAGGGACGCATCTAGCCTGAGCGCCTACGTCACCCGCACCCAGCCTGAGCGCTCCTGCGTCACACCCATCTTCCCCGTGGTGCGCATCCGGAGCGAAGCACCGGATGCGCCGGGCCGCCTCCACGCGCAGCGTGGAGTTTCATCCCGGCGGCCCCGATGCGGCACAGCCGCATCGCCCCCCGTCCGCCGCACAATGCCTCAATCCGCTCGGTGCTTGACGTTGGTCGGCAAGGCGGCGGATCGCGCGGCCCCGGCTGCGCGACCCGCCCGGGCGGAGCTCGGGGGTTCGTCAAATGACGCGGTAGCGTCGGACTTGGCCTTGCCGCTGCACCGCCAGCAGGTTCCAGGCTACAAGGCGGTCTAAGCGGCGCTGGACGGCGCTGCGGCTTAGGCCCCAGCCGTGGGCCTGCTGCACCACGTCCCCTTGGGCGGAGTCGGGGTGGTTGCGCAGCCAGTCCAGCAGGCGGCGCAGTTCTCCGTCCCGTGCCGCAGCCATGCTTCGCCAGGAGTTCGAGTAGCGGCCGTGGTTCTCGAAGTAGTGCGTCTGCCGTGCGTGGCGGTTGATTACCACCAAGCCGACGCGCTCCAGGGTCTTCAGGTGGTTGCGGATGGTGCCCCGCGGAAGGCCGGTGAGATGCACCAATGCCTTGGGGCCAACGCCCGGGTGGGCCTGGACGGCCTCGTAGATTCGTCGCCGCTTCGGGTGCCGGAGCGCCTTTCTTGGCTCCAGGACGCGGCTGAACAGCCAGCCCAGCAGCACGGCCGCTCCTGCAAGGGCGCTGGCTCCGGCAGCCACCACGGCCCGGGATGCACCGAACAGGGCGGGCGGCACCAGGGTTTCATCCAGGCGCGCCAGGTCCAGGCTTCCCGACACGTCAGCCGCCAAGTAGTCGCCGCCGGCCGGGTGCAGGTTGGCAAGCGTGACGTTTCCTTGCAGAAACAGCGTCCGGTTCCCGGGGTCGGCGCACTCGCACTCAGCGTTGCGGTAGGCCAAGGGGAGCCGGATGGAGCCGGATTCGTTCAGGTCCACGCTGCGTCCCCCGGCGGCAGCCAGCCACGCGGTGCCCGCGCCGGATACGGCTCCGTCCGTGGTGGCCACGTCCATGAAGGAGACGCGCAGCGTCGTGGCGTAGGTGCCCAACGTGGGCTGGGAGCCGATGGGCTGGGTCCGCGCGCCATCGGGGCATCCGGTCTCACAGTGGGTCTCGGCGTTGCTCCACTCGGCCCGGCGCAGGCCCGTGGCGTGCAGCGTGAAGGCGAACGCTTGCTTGCCTTGGAGGTTGAAGGCCGCGTTGTCCTGGGCTGCTTGGCGGGCGGTGCCGTGGTAGGAAAACGAGGGCGCCGTGGGAACGAGCTTGCCGATGGACTCGCCAGCATCCAGCGGCAGGAGGCTTCCCTCGGCGTCAGTGTGGTCTAGGCGGATGCGGTCGGCTTCGAGGTAGAGGCTGCTCCATCCCCGCAGCGGGAACGCCAGCCGTGCCTTGAGGTGCTCCGCCACGCTCGCAGCGCGGTCGGGCAAGGGGTGCAGGTCGGTGGCGCCGGTCTTGTTGGCCAGCATGAAGCCGTAGAACAGGCTGGTGTGGTTGACGGCGCTCTCGGTGTGGGCGTCTAGCTCCAGGCTGGCGGTGCTGCCGTGGAACAGCAGGAGGGCCCACTCCAGTCCGGTGGCGTTGCCGGTGTTGCCGAATTGGGCAGGTGCGCGAAAGCCCAAGGGCACCGAAGCAGCCTCGGCCGCAGGGATGGCAAGCAGGCCGACGAGCAGCAGGGCTAGGAGGCAGGTTGCTTGCATTCGTGGTCGCGGAAGACGGCAATCTTGCCCGTGATGGTGCTGGTCGGGTTCCAGTCGCCCGTGGACACATAATCAGGGGTTTCACCGTAGCCCCACAGCATCGGAGGATACTGCTTGCCGTAGGAGACGCGGTTGGTGAACAGCGGGGTCTGGCGCACCATGTCAAAGTCCAGGAACGACACGGCGCCTGTCTCGTCATACCAGAACATGCGCTCCAGGGTCAGCGTCACGGTGTTGTGGGCCACCTGGTCATCAAAGACCGTCAGCTCAGACTGGTTCTGCTCACTCAGTCCCCACGTCCATTGATGCGCCATGAGTGTCCCCTGCGGCTGCGCGTGGGTCTGGATGGCGGAATAGTAGACCGGCATCCCCGGATACGTCTGTTTGAGGTAGTCGGCAAGCTGGGTGTCGTTGACCCACAGCGACGACATGGCCTTCAGAACCACAACGTCCGCATCGGGAGCGTTGTCGCCCGTATAGCAGGAGAGCGGGACCTGCTGGAAGTCGTGCGTCTCCAGAATCATCCGCACCGGGCGCTCGAACGGGCCCCAGGACACGCGCTGACAGTCCCGCGCAAACGTCAGCATAGTGGCGAAAAGGTTCGTTTCGGGGTCGCCCCACTTCGGGTTGTGCTGCGCCCCGGGGGGATGGCCGGGAGGATACTTCCAGCCGGTCTCCCATCCTTCGCAGGCGTCCCAATGGACTTCCTTGGCGCTGGGCCCCGGCGGAAGCGTGGGGTTCCCCGAGGTGGTGCCAGACAGCGAAGCGGACCCGGTGGTGGTCGGCTCGGAGGTCGGCGGGGAGTTGTCCGCCAGACACCCCGAAAGCAGCAGCACCGCAAGCAACGCGATGACGCGCATGGGTGCTTCGTGGTCCCGAGTCATCATGGCTCCTACAGCCACCTGTCGAGAAGGGTGCTGTTGTATTCGATGGGCGGTGCATTGTCGACCGGCACGGCACAGCCGATGCCACCGCTACCTGCACTAGTGAAGCGATAGGTTCCCTGACCAAAATAGCCGTGGTCCCAGCCAACTCCAGGAACCTCAATGTTCAACTGCATTGACTGAGGGTCGATTTGGCCGATGTAGAGGGTCGTCTGCCCGATGTGGAAGGAGATGCAGAGGGTTTGCTGGATGATGTCCTGGACTGAGCCGATGAACCCCTGGGATTGCTGGTATTGCTCGGTGGCGTTGGCGGTCGGGTCGAAGTTCTGCGCGTAGTCGAGCGTCCGGGCGATGATTTGCTGCACCGGGTCCAACTCGGGCGGCAAAGGGTCGGCGGATGCAGGCAGCAGGATGGACGAGACGAGGGCGACGGCGACGATTGCGCCAGCCCGGGAACCCTTCTGGCCGAAACGGAAACATTTGCTCATTGCGGATTGCTCCGTGATTCGGGCTCCATTCGGGCCGTCTAGATAAGAAGATTGGCCCTCGCCCGGGCATACGGGCTTCGCGCTCCAGTTAGCCGCAAGCAATGCCCGCCCCAGGGCCACGCGGCTTATGCCACCCCCTTGATTCGTGGCGCTTCGTGTCCTGCAAAGCTGGAAGCGGCCTTCACGCCTGCCCCTTCCGGGATTGCGCCCGTCGCGGAGGGCATTGATGCGCCGCCCACAGGCTGCGGCCTTGGAGGAGCTGCGTGGCCACTTCCTGCGCACGATACGCGCCTCCCGTCGCCCTGAACGGCCGCCCCCCGTAGTCGCACCGGCTCCCTCCACCCCTGCGCCTGTGGTCCAGCCTGCACGGCCGCCCGTGCCACCGGCTTCCGAGCCCTTGCTGGTGATGCAGGCCCGGCTTCCTGTCGTTCCGTTTGCTGCGGTGGTGCGGGCGTTGCTGGCCGCCAGCACCCAGGACAGCCAGCGGCCTTACCCACGCATCGCGCCCGACGAATTGTTCCTGCGCACCATGCACACGCAGTATCCAAGCAGCTTCCCGGACCCGCCTGCTCGGCCCGCTTCAGCCGGCTACCACGCGTTTTCCCCTCCTCGCCTTGCACCAACCCCACCGGAATCGGAGCCAGCAACGGCGAGGAGCATGGAACCGGCTCCGGTTCCCCTTCTTCCCTGTCCCGGCGCGCGAGCGCCAACAAACCTTCTGGCTCCGCGCCGGGACAACCCATTCAATGAATCGGTGACACCATGAAAAATAGTTCGACCCCCCGAGCCTTCGCCACGTTGGCGCTCGTAGTCATGGCTGCGGCCATGATGCAGATGCCCGTTTCCGCCAGCCTTCCCGCTGAAGCCCCTGACCCGTGTCTGGACAACTCTACGGTCTCCACGTCCAGCTTCGTCGTGCCAGAGAACACAATGATGGTGGTCAACCAGTCGACCACGATTCGCGCGGATCGCGTGCAAATCCTCGGCGTCCTCTTGACCGATGATGCCCGAGCGGGGGATGCGCCGACGTTGTGCATCGAGACCACCCAACTCGAAATCACCGGCACACTCTGCACGGGGCGCGGCCTCGACGGCGACACCGCCATCGGCCCCACAGCCCAAGGAACGGCTGGAACGAACGGCGGCAACCTCATCATCCGCCTAGTCGCCAACGACACAACAGCCCCCCTGGCCCCGGTCCTGACAGGGCATGTCTGCACGGGGGATGGCGGCGACGGCGGCCCCGCCCTCGGCACTCCCGGCACACAGATGACGGTCCTGGACACCAAGCAGCTCACGCGCGTCTACACGTTGTGCCAGAACGCGATTGAGAGGGCGCGCAACCCGGTCAAGAACCTCGACCAAGCCATCGACAGCGAAAGCCCGCCGTCGGACATCTACCTCTCCATCGAGACGCAGGCGTGCACACCCCTGATGACGGTGCAGGACGTGCTTCAGGACCCGCAAGGCTACGTCTGCGGCTTCAGCCCCGAAGTCGAGAACTTGGCGGTGGTGTGTGACCCCATCGACACCAGTCCCAACCTGGACGACTTGCCCGGCTTGGACGACCTGCCGCCGGCACCGGAGCTGTGCGAACTGCCCGGCATGAGCTTGGTGCCTGTTGCGTGTGGCCCGCTTCCCGACGAGTGCAGCCTGCCGGGTGTGGAGGAACTCCCGGTGTTCTGCAAGCCCATGCCGTGCGTCACGTGGAGCTGCCTGGTGCCGTTCCTGGATTGCACGGAGCCCTCGGGGTGTGTGCCGCCGGTTCCGACGTGCTACAGCATCACGCACTACCCCAACTGCACTCCCTCATGCCAGGACGTGACGCACACCTCCAACTGCGTCCCCGACACGGGTCCTCTTGAGGAGTTTGTGTGGGAGGGCGCGGACTTGGTGCTGCGCCTGGTCACGAACGTTTGCCCAATCGGCACGGACCTGACGCAGCCGTGCGGTGTGCCGCTGTGCGACTCGCCAAACACGCAGGCGATGGCCCTGGGCGGCAGCGGCGGAGCCGGCGGCGTCTTGAGCTTCAGCCTGCCGCCGGAGCTGGCGGCGACCTTGCCCACCAACTCATTCTGGCCCGGCGACGGCGGTGACGGCGGCAATGCTGTTGCCTTCGGCGATGCCCGTTTCGTATCGGTTCAGGCTTACGGCGGCAGCGGCGGAGCCAGCACCGCCCTGCTCAACGGTTCCCCCTTCGCGGATGTGGAAGCGCTGGGCTCTGGCTCGGGCGGAACCGGCGGCATGGGATTCGCCATGGGCAACTCCGTTTCGGGATTGAAGTGCAGCGGCCCGTGCAGCATCGAGGACCCTTTGAGCTGCTACTTCCCTTGCCCGGGGCTGAACATCGACCAGATTGAGTGCATCGGCATCTGGCTGATTAACCAAGGCACGGGGGCGCCTGGCTCTGACCAGGAGAAGACCGGACTCCCGGGGGACCCGGGAACCAACGGCGCACCGGGGGACGAAGCGCTCTATACCTACCAGTTTGCCTGGAGTCCGCCCTTCTACGATTGCAGCGTTCTTCAGTCTGCGACTCCCGGTGGTGATGGAGGTGGCGGTGCGCGCCTGAGCGGCCACTCCGTCGATGCCCAAGGCGGCCCTGGCGACAAGGGCCCCGTGGTCGGTGGCCGGGGCGGCAACGCCCATGCCACCGCGGCAGCCGGCATGGATGGCGGCATGGGTGGTCGCGGGGGCGACGGCTACGACCGGAGCGTCTGGTCGGAGTGCCCAGACACCTACTGTGCGCCGGGCGGTGCCGGCGGCTACGGCGGGGATTCCAGCCCGGGCAGCGCCACGGGCGGCCAAGGTGGGGATGGACGGGTCCGCAACGGCGACGGTGGCGATGCGACCGTTGAACAGGCCATCGGGGGTGCGGGCGGCAGCGGCGGCGACGGCGGCGAGCAGTTGCACACCCCAATCTGGGAAACCATCCAATGCTACGGAGGCTGCGGCGGCTGGGGCGGCATCACATCCGAGATGATTCCAACCAGAGGCGAGCCTGGCACCGGAACTGCCTTGCAGCCAGGCAATCCCGGCACCGCAACTGCAACCGGGCCGGCGTATGGCACCCGCTCGCCGCAGGGCTTGGACGGCCAGTCGGGCCACGACTGTCCAAAACAGCCTTGAGCCCATCGACGGTGAGTGACATGATGAAAGCGCCACTTTCCCTCCTTCTCCTTCTCTCCATTGCTGGAGGCTGCCTCAACTCCACGGCACCGTCCACGACAACGACAACCTCCCCCTCGCCGCCTCCGCCCCTGCAAGTCTTCACGGTTGCTCCCCCCTCTTTGGAGGACCGGGTTGGCTACCACTACTTGATTGACGTGATTCCGGCATATGTAGAGGGAAATCTCTCGCACCTTTACGTCTATTCAGGCAACGGATTCCTCTCGGTCTACCCTGTTGAGAATCGGACGCATTGGCTTCCGGTTCCTTCTTCAACGCAGTTGGGTCGGGCGATGGCGGTTCTTACGCCGTCCGGCGGCATCTTGGGCTACAGAAATTATGTCACTCCTCGCACCATCGCAGCAGGATGGATGGAGGAAACCGCTGGGACCATCACGTTTGTGGAAGATGGAACCCAAAGTCGGAGCGCGCAGGAGATTGACGGGGTGGCACGTTCCGGCAACAACGCCTATCTGATTACCTCCTCCGAACAAACGACGAGTCCGGCAACTCTTCAGCATCTTTACCGGCGCGGCGGTGGCGGGTGGACTGAGCTGCAGCACCCTCGGCCGATTCAACCGCTTCTGGCGTATTTCTCCCTGGCGGCCAATGCCACCAACTTGTTTGTGTGCATGAACAACCCGGACGGAAGCGCGGTCGTCAGCACACTGAGCCAGGATGGCGCCGTTGTTGGCGCCTACACTGTGGAAACGGGGGGCGAATTCAACGCAGGGTGCCATGCCGGCTCGGCTCGCCAGGGGGTGCCCGCCTTCTTCTGGCGCCGGGAGGCCGGGCTCACGGATTTGGGATCAGGTCGTGCCGCCATCTGGAACGGCAGGTCATGGGACACGCAGACTGTCGCCTACCACTTCGACCCCGACTCCATGGCTGGTCACGGTAGGGACTTGTTTATCGCCGGCAGTCCCACTGACGACGCCAGCAAGGCGGTCCTCTACCACTCACAAGGCGATGGAAAATGGACTCCCTGTTCCCTCCCTCCAAAGGTTGACTTCGACCATGCACAAGGCGGCCGTGTCCAACTCTTTAGCGCCGCCGATGCCGCGTGGCTGGCGTTCATCCACGACACCGGACCCGACACGCCTGACAACCTGGTTGTCGCCAAGCTCACACCGAATATCTGCCAATCGTGACACTCCAAGGCCACGTCAAGGTCTACGCCGACACGCCGTGAGACCGCGCCCTGGCTGAGTGTGTCCCCACGTTAGCCTCCCTGCCGACCATTCGGCCCGTTGCGGGGGCAGCCATGGCCCGCTCCCGCGACTTGCGCTCCGACTGGTGCACATACCACGCCGGCATCGGCGACGTCCCGCTCCACCCATACTTGAACCGCAAATCGCTGTCCGTCGCCCCGTTCTCGGCGTAGTGTGTCGCGGACGTGTGTCTGAAGTCGTGAGCGCTGAAGTGCGGCCGCTTGCCCACGGGCTTGGCGCCCACCAGGGCGAAGGCTTCGCGGATAACGTCGTTCACCACGTCGTCATTCAGCGTCCGCGCGTGGCGGAAATAGCCCAGCGCCGTGAACAGGGGCGCCTCCCCGTTGTGTATCCAGGGGTGGGCTTGCAGCCACTCCTTCAGGGCTGGCACGGCGTCCCGGATGATGACGTAGCGCGCGCCGGTCTTCAATCCGTGTGTCTCTGTCAGTTCCTCGCGCAGCGACAGCTTGGCGGTCCGGGTGGCATCATCGAAGGTGCAATCGTTGATGCGCAGCGACAGCAGCTCGCCGATGCGGAAGCCCGCGTCCCACAGCGTCCACAGCACCGCCCGGATGAGGGCCGCGGCGTGGGGGGCCGTGTAGGTGAGCCTGGGCACGGCTTCGAGCGCTGCGAGGAAGGCGGGCTCGGGGATGACTTGGCCGCGGGGCGTCGTCTTCTTCTTTGCAACGTAGATGGAACGCCGAATCTCCTTCGGCAGCTCCTTGACTTCATCCAATCCCAAAGCCTCCCGCATGATGAGTCCCAACCGGATGCTTTGGGTGCGACCCGTCTCCCGTGCCACGTAGGGAGCCAAGTAGTCCCGCAACTCGTCCGGTGTCGCCTCCCGGAAGGGCTTGCCCTTCAGGAACGCGTCCAGGTGAACCATCGTGTAGGTGAAACCGTAGTTGCTGGATGCCCGGCAGCGCTGGCCCTTGATGCCCCGCCTGCGGCGCTCCAGGATGGCGACGGCGAACTCCAGGTTCGCCTCGCCCAGGTGGCGCAGCGCCTTGTTCGTGCGCCGGTCGAAGGCTGCCGCCTTCGTCTCCGGCTGGCGCTGTCCCTTTGCTCCTTCTGCAAGCTTCTCTTCGGTTGCTTCGTCGTTCATTGCGTTCGTTGCTCCTTGGTCGGTATCGGGGGTCGAACCCACCAAAGAGGGACCATACCGCGGAGGCC
>JAIVGU010000162.1 GCA_020201445.1 Halobacteriales archaeon | reverse complement strand
TCGCCGAGCAACCCCGCGACGAGCTACCTGGCGAGCCTGAGCGCCATCGCCCTGCTGCGGCGCATCGTGTCTCCAATCGAGATTGGCGCTTGATTAGGTCATCGAATTATTGTGGGCGATAGGCAAATATTTACGCTCCATGATTATCGCCATACATCCGCCTCGGCGGATGTGCAATATGAATAAAAAAATTATTTCCGGCACATTGACCCTAATTTCTGCATTTGCGGCGCTAAGTTTGGTCGCCACACCTGCATCAGCAAACAGTTTGTGCATTGGAACCTGGCTGGTCTGTGAATATAGTGGCAATGGGCATGTTGGAGTGTGTCGTTATTTCGGCAATGAATATGCATATCAGTGCATCGATACAGGGAGGAGCCAGTTTGGGAATCCAACTTTGACCTATTGTTACGGAAATGCTGTGGGAGACAGTTTCTGTTATGTGACCTGGGATGGGGAAGGTCATTTTTGCATTGGGGCTCCCGGGCCAGGAAACATCATCTGCCAAACTTGAGCAGATTGTAATTTCCCCTCTACGCTCTCCCTCAAAAATGAGCTGTCCTTCTCACCTGATCCGTAGTTGTCGGACCAGTCCAGAAAACCCAAATAGCGAAGGGCCCCGTCTTTTCCGCGATGAGCTTCCGGCGCCTCGCCGTCCCACTCGCCCTCTTGGCCTTCGTGCCGCTGGCGCACGCCCAGGTCCTCGACGACGTCACCCTCACGGTCGGCGCCATCGACGGCCTCGCCAAGGACGACGGCCAGGACGTGGTCGCCTACAAGGGCAACGCCACGGTGGAGGTCACGGTCAAGGTCGGCTGCGCCGCCATCCTCGACGCAATGGCCAATGGCCGTGACCTGCTGGACCACGTCGATGTGGCGCCGGTCGACCCGCCCGCCTGGCTCGTCGCGGAGTCGCACGACGTCCCGATGGACCCCTCGGCCTGCATCACCGACGCCGGCACCGGCTCGGGCTACCTCACGCTCACCGACGAGTTCCCCTTCAGCGTCGCCGCCAGCGCCCCCGGCGTCGTCACCCAGAGCCTGAACCTCACCGCCAGCCTGGAGAACGGCGCCGAGTCCGCGCCGGTCCAGGTGCTGTTCGCGGTGCAGTTCCACTCCGACTACGACGTCGTGCCCAGCGTCGCGTTCCCCTACACCGTCACCGGCAAGACCGCCAACTTCACCGTCAGCGTCACCAACCGCGCCAACGCCCGCAGCATGGTGATGGTCGAGGAGCAGCACGTTAGCACCGGCACCTTCAGCGGCCTCGGCTCCACCGTCTACCAGCCGCCCGAGACCAAGACGTTCCAGGTCACGTTCAAGGCGCCCGACCGCTGCTGGGCCGACGCCCAGGTGGAGTTCAAGACGTTCAGCCACTACCTCCTGCTCGACCAGCGCGCGGGCACCTACAAGGGCGAGCGCCAGTTCACCTGGGACTTCACCAACGGTGTTGCCTGCACCCCGGGCAAGGACGACACGAGCAAGAAGTCGCCCGTCGGCGGCCTCGCCGTCCTGCCAGTCCTGCTGGGCGCGGCTTTGCTGGCTCGCCGGCGGCTCTAGGCCCTGCCAAACTACGGATTCCACGGACGACCTCGGATTCAGTGCAACCTGTGGTTCGGGGAGCACGCCGACTCCCAAAACCACGGATTTCGCGGATGCCGCGGATTGAACCCTCACTGTGACAGGTCATGCGAATCCGCGGCATCCGCGAAATCCGCGGTTCAGTCGGGACAGCCCACGACGAACCGCAGACCACATGGAGTCGAATCCATGTCATCCGTGGAAATCCGTGGTTTAGGTTGGAGCGGCTTGAATCCCTTCCAGCACCTTGACTGCCATCGAAGGGGCTCCGCCCCTTCGCAACCCCGGGGGCAGCCTGCGGCTGCCCGGTCCTTGAGGTGCGCTAGGCTGGGATTCCTTCCCGCACCTTCACGGCCATCCCCTTCTGGAAATCCGCCATCTCCTCGGCGTTGAGCAGCACCTGCCCGACGGCGACGAGGGTGTCTTGCTCGTCCACGACCAGGCACTCGTCGCCCGGCCGCAGCGCGGGGTCGCAGGCCACGACGAACTGGCTGAACACGGACTTGCCGGCGCGGTTGAAGGGGACGCTGTCGGCCTTGACGACGACGCGGTTCGCTGGGGCCGGGAGCGCTTGGTGGAGGAGGACCGCGCCCGCCGCCTTCAGCGTCCAGAAGCCGTCGCCGGCGCGCAGGCTCAGGATGTGGGCGCCGTCGCGGTGGACGGTGCGCACCTTGCCGGTGTTCTCCGACTTCTCGATGCGCAACTCTCCCGACGAGAGGGCCGCGCCTGCGCCTGCGCCAAACTGCCAGTCCGCCGTGCGCACGATGCGCAGCAGGTCGAGGTCGAGC
>JAIVGU010000198.1 GCA_020201445.1 Halobacteriales archaeon | reverse complement strand
CGTTACGGGAGTGGGCAGCGGCCACCCTATCCTCGGCTATGTGCGGCTGGAGCGAAGCGCAAGCCGCACGACGCGCAGGTCAAGCGTAGGGGCGCAGCCCCTGCGCGGCGTGGAGGGGACCCGTTACGGGAGTGGGCAGCGGCCCCCCTTCCCTGCCTGTGACGACCCCAGCGAAGCACTTTCCTAGGCAGCGGCCATGCGGTGTCGGAGGCGCACGTGGCGCGGATTTCCTTCCCTCGGCAACCGTTGGCGGAGTTCTGCCGCCGCCACCACGTCAAGCGCCTCTCGCTGTTCGGCTCGGTGCTGCGTGACGACTTCCGGCCGGCCAGCGACGTGGACGTCCTGGTGGAGTTCGAGAAGGGGGCCCGTGTCGGATACTTCGAGATGGCGGAGATGGAGGACGAGCTCTCCGGGCTCGTGGGCGGGCGCCGCATCGACCTGCGCGAGCCGGAGGAGTTGAGCCCCTACTTCCGCGACGAGGTGCTGCGCCACGCCGAGGTCCAGTTTGCCGACCTCTGATGATGTCGTGCGGTTGCGCCATGCCTTCGATGCCGCCAACGAGGCCATCGGGTTCCTGCGTGGCGCCGCAGCCGAGGACCTCCCGCGCAACCGGGAGAAGGCCTATGCCACCGTGTTCGCACTCGCCACCGTCGGCGAGGCGCTCAACGCCGTCTCCAAGGAATTCCAGCACGCCCACCCCGAGATTCCCTGGCGGAAAGCCATCGGCCTGCGCCACCGCCTCATCCACGGTTACCATGACATCCAGTGGGACCGCCTCTGGATGACCGTGCAGGATGACCTTCCGGCATTGGTCCTTCTCCTTGAGACCCTGTTGCGCGACGCCGGCCAGCCATCAGCCTAGCGCGCCCTGCACCGCATCCAGGAGCCCCGCCACCGTGAGCCGGTTCTTCGGCAGGTATCCGGCGGCGCCGGCCGCCATCGCCTCCGCCTCCGACTCGGGGTCCGACTGGCCGCTCAGCACGACGACGGGGACGCCGCGCGCGTCCGGCAGCAGCGCCTTCAGCGTGGGGAGCCCCTGGCTCTCGGGCAGGCCGAGGTCCAGGAGGATGACGTCCATGCCGCCGAGGCGCTCCCGTGCCTGCGCGAGGCTGGCGGCGCGGTGCAGCTCGTGGCGGAACGCGGGCGCCTCGGAGAGGGCAATCTCGACCAGGCGCGCGTCGCGGGGGTTGTCCTCCACCAGCAGGAGGCGGACCGGCCGCGCCGCGTCAGCGGTCATCCCCCGGACTTCCGCTTCGGCAGCTTGACGACGCCAATCCAGAATTCCTCGATGCCGCCCACCACCTCGACGAAGTCGTCCAGGTCGACCGGCTTGACGACGTAGCCGTTGGCCTGCAGCTCGTAGGAGCGCGCCACGTCCCCCTCCTCCTTGCTGGAGGTGAGGATGACGGTGGGGATGCCGCGCAGGTCGGGGTCCGCCTTCACCTCGGCCAGCACCTCCATGCCGTTCTTGCGCGGCATGTTGAGGTCGAGCAGGATGAGGTCGGGGCGCGGGGCGTCCTTGTAGGGGCCCTCGCGGCGCAGGAACTGCATGCACTCCACGCCGTCGCGCGCCGCGTGCAGGCGGTTGGCCACGCGGGCGTCCCGCAGCGCCTCCTGCATGATGCGGATGTCCGCCGGGTTGTCGTCGACGAGCAGGATTTCGATGAGGTGTCCCATGGTGCCACCTAGCCCTTGCCCGTCCGGGCCGGCAGCGTGAAGGAGAACGTGCTCCCTTTTCCGGGTTCCGATTCCACCCAGATGCGCCCGCCGTGGCGCTCGGCGATCTTCTTGCACACCGCCAGGCCGATGCCGGTGCCCTCGTACTCGTCGCGGGCGTGCAGGCGCTGGAAGATGACGAACAGGCGGTCGAAGTACTGGCGCTCGATGCCGATGCCGTTGTCGCGCACGGCGAAGGTCCAGTGCCCGCCGGTCTCCTGCACCGAGACGGCCACCTGGCAGGCGCGGTCCCTGGCGCGGAACTTGAGGGCGTTGCCCACCAGGTTCTGCAGGAGCTGCACGAGCTGGCTGCGGTCGCCCTCCACGGTGGGCAGGCGGTCGCGCACCACGGTCGCCCTCGCCTCCTCGGTGGCGACCTTGAGGTTGAGCAGGACAGTGTCAAGGACTGCCTCCAGGTCGACCGGCCCCATCGGCCGCGTCGCGGTGCTGACCCGCGAGTAGGTGAGGAGGTCGTTGATGAGGCTCTGCATCCGCACGGCGCCGCCCACGGCGTAGCCGATGAACTCGTCGGCGTCCTTGTCGAGCCGGCCCTGGTAGCGGCGCTGCAGGAGCTGGGTGTAGCTGGCCACCATCCGCAGCGGCTCCTGCAGGTCGTGCGAGGCGACGTAGGCGAACTGCTGCAGCTCCTTGTTGGAGCGCTCCAGCTCGGCGGTGGTGCGCGCCTTCTGCGCCAGGTCCGTCTCCATCACCTGCACCAGTTGCCGCTTGCGCAGGAACTCGAGCGTGAAGAAGGCCCCGATGCAGCCGGCGAGGACGGTGTGCAGGAGCGCCGCCTCGGGCTGGATGGGGAAGGCGACGATGAGCGGCCAGCGCTGGCCGGCGACCACCCACGCCAGGGCGGCGAGGTAGACGGCGGACACCAGGACGAGGGCGACGAGGAAGTTGCGCGCGGCGGCCACGGTGAAGCCGACGGCGCGGCGGCGCAGCGCCACGCCCTGGTTGACCGCGTAGATGCCCAGCAGGCCGGGCGCCACCAGCAGCACCGCGACGACCGGCACCATGGCGGGGGCCACTGTGAGGGGCGTCAGGGTGTAGAACTCGAAGGCGTAGGGGCCGACGCCGTGGCGCCCCACCACGTCGGGGCCGAGGGTGATGTGGCGCACGCCCTGGTCGTCGCTCACCTGCGCCTCGCCGGGGTCCAGCAGGGTGCCGCCGGGGGAGCGCACCTGGAGCAGGCTCAGGCCGGCGGCCACCTGCAGGTCGAGGCCGACGGTCGCCTTGGGGATGGTGGGCTCGGGGACCACGACGGTGACGTGGGTGGCCTCGCGCACCGCGTTGCCGCTGGCGCCCTCGTAGGTGGTGGAGAGCTCCTTGGGCGGGACGGGGACGCCGGAGAACTGGATGACCGCGTCGCGCACGGTGGCCGAGAGGCTCTGCCGGTAGCTCGGGTTGTTGACCAGGTTGTTGACCGCGTCGGGCACCGGCACGGGGGAGGGCTGCGTGGTCACGGTCTGGGAGCGGTCCCAGAAGTACCACCCGACGTGGATGCGGGTCTCGTCGGGCGGGAGGTCAAGGTCGGACTTGAACGGCTTCGCCACGAGTTGCGACGTGGCGTGCGGGTCGTAGTAGGCGAGCGTGGAGATCAGGCCGTCGTTGCCGCGGTAGATGCGCACCTCCTGCGTGGCGTTGACGGGGAGCGACTGGCCCCACGAGCTCGGCACCGAGCGGTCGGCGCGGAAGCGCACGTGCACCTGCGCCGCGCCGGGCGGCACGTCGGTGTTGAAGCGGATCTCGCCGCAGCCGTTCTCGGTGTCCTCCTCGCGGAAGCGGAACCAGCCGCCCGCCTCGTCCCTGGTGAAGCGCGAGCGCGTCTCGCTCCCGCCGCAGCCGGTGATGGTGGTGCGGGGGACGGCCGTGGAGGTGGTGCGGCCGTCGAGCTTGTCGCGGATCTCCAGGTCGGTGACGTTGACGGGGACGGCGACCGAGGCGGTGGCCCCCAGGAACTGGCTGTCGACGGTGCGCCCCAGGGTGGGCGGGGACCACCCCACCAGGAGGAGGGCGGCCAGCAGGGCGAGGACGCCGCAGACGCGCGCGGCCCTCACTGGGCATGCACCCCCCGCTGCAGGACGGCGACCGCGTGGAAATGGGGGAGGGCGAAGGTTGCCACCAGGGCAGGCTCGGGCTCCCACACGGCGGGGCGGGGGGACGCGCAGGTGGTGGTGCCGGTGAGCCGGGCCAGGGTGCTGTTGGGGCGGAAGGAGCAGTAGCCGCTGCCGCCGCCCAGGGGCAGGCTGGTGGAGTGGTCGAGGTGGGCGAGGCCGGTCGGGGTCTCGCGCCAGATGCGCAGCACCGCCGGGTGGGACCCCACCGCCACCTCGGGCGCCGTGGTGCCCCCGAAGCGCAGCAGCGCATCGCCGGCCAGGTCGGGCAGGGGCGGGGGCGCGGGCTCGCGGCCGGCCGCGAAGACGAAGGCGCTGGCCTGGGCGCGCAGTTCGGCCTTCCCCTCCTCCTCCAGGCTCACGTTGGCCACGGGCCACCCCCAGGCGCGCAGCCGGGCCTGCACGGCGGGCTCCGGACTGTAGTGCTCCACCTCGTAGACGTCGTAGTCGGCGGGCGGGCGCTCCCCGTCCACGGCGGGGGCCTGGACGAAGATGGCGGCGGTGGCGTCGCGCCACAGCGGCTGCTCCGCCGTGGGGGCGCACCGCGTGGCCGCCACCAGCAGGAGCGCCTGGCCGGTGCCCACGCCGCGCAGGAACTCGCGCGGGTCGCGCAGGTGGAAGCCGGGCGGCAGCACCGCGTCGGTGCGCACCGGGTCGATGAGCATCGCCAGCAGGTAGCCGGTGCAGCCGTCGTGGCTGTCCGCGAACGTCTCGGGCGCGGGCAGCGCGGGCTCCGTGGGCAGCGCGGTGAGCAGGGGAGCCTGCAGGCACCCCGCCGCCGCCAAGGCGACCATCGCCACCGCAAGGACTCCCCGCTCCATTGCCAGAAGGAGCCCAGGAGGAGCATCCCCGAAAAGGGTTGCGGCCGAACATGTGCGGCCCAGGAGGGCAGCAGGTAGCCGTCGCAGCCGCGGGCCTCGTAGGCGAACGAGGGGTCGGGGGGCCGCGGGCGGCGTGGACGACGCGGGGCGGGGAGGCGGCGTGGAGGCACCCGGCCAGGAGGGCGACTGCCAGGAGGGCCGGTGCTGCGCGCAGGCCTCCTGCGACCACGCCGCGCAGCGCCGAAACGGGTTGCGGACGCCGCCACCCAGCCTTTTTCAGGCTCCCGGGAGTGCGCGGCGCGTGAAGATCTGGGTGGTCGACAACGGCAGCCAGTGGACCCACCGCCAGGGGCGGGTCCTGCGCTACATGAAGCAGGACACGCAGATTGTCCCCAACGACACGCCGGTGGCGGACCTGGAGTCGGCCGGCGTCGACGGCCTCGTGCTGTCCGGCAGCGGCGCGCGCATCGGCCTCGACGACGGCTTGGGGCAGGTCGGCAGCTACCTCGACCGCCTCGACGTCCCCATCCTCGGCGTGTGCGCCGGCCACCAGTTCATGGGGCGCCACTTCGGCGGCCAGGCCGCGCCCGGCAAGGTCGCCGAGTTCGGGCAGGTGGAAATCGAGGTGGTGGACGAGGACGACATTCTCCGGGGCGTCCCGCGCAGGACCGTGGTGTGGGCCAGCCACAACGACGAGGTCTCGGTGCTGCCGCCCAGCTTCAAGCTCCTGGCGCGCGGCGAGTCCTCGCCCATCCAGGTCATGCGCCACAAGGAGCGCCCGCTGTTCGGCCTCTCCTTCCACCCCGAGGTGGAGCACACCCGCGACGGCGTGACGATGTTCCGGAACTTCGTCAGGATCTGCGAGGAGCAGAAGGCGACGGGCAAATCCTGACGGGCGAGCGAAGCTGGCCGCGCGCGCCTGCTGTTCAAACCACAAATTGCACAAATTCCACGAACGCCGTTTTGTGCAATTCGCGGAATTCGTGGTTCCAATGGGAGCCGCGAAACCTTAGAAGCCAGCCCTTCGTTGGCCGCGGCGTGGTCGAGCCCACCCGCCGGACGCGCATCCCGATGCCCCGGCAGAGCCAGGTGTTCTTCTTCCTCATCCTGGCCCTCATGCTCTACCTGAGCTGGCAGGTCTTCCGCGACTTCGTCATCTACATCATCACCGGCATCTTCGTGGCGGTCCTCGCGCTGCCCATCGACAAGTTCTGGGAGCGCCTGTTCCCCAACCGGGTCGCCGCCGTCTTCACCATGACGACCCTGTTCCTCATCATCACCGTGCCCCTGCTGCTGCTGGGCATCACGATGTACAAGGACGCCACGCGGCTGGCCGACGCGGTGCAGGGCAGCGAGCTGCAGGGCCTCGTCAACCAGACGCTGGAGAAGCCGTGGGCGCAGAAGCTGGTGGGGATGTTCAACGCCTCCCACGACCCCGCCGTGCGCGCCCACTTCGTGGACCTGAAGGTGCAGGAGCTGCAGGCGTGGATCCATACCACGTTGACCGAGTTCGGGACCGACCTGCTGTCGGCGCTGCCCGACTTCCTCGTCGCGATGACCGTGATGCTGTTCGTCGTCTACTACGTCCTCACCGACGGCGAGACCTTCGCCGCCTATTTGCGCCGCGCCGTGCCGCTGCCCGGCCGCCAGGTGGACTTCCTGCTGCACGAGGCGCGGCAGGGGCTCTCCGCGGTCTTCGTGGGCCAGATCCTCCTCGCCATCATGCAGGGGGTGCTGGGCGGCATCGGCTTCTTCATCGCCGGCCTCCCCAACGCGGTGCTGTGGGGCGCCGTCATGGCCATCCTTGCGCTGCTGCCGGTGGTGGGCACGTTCCTGGTGTGGGTGCCGGCGGGCTTCTACCTCATCGCCAAGGGGCAGGCGTGGCAGGGGGTCTTCATGCTGCTGTGGGGCGCCTTCGTGGTGATGATCCTCATGGACAACTTCGTCAAGCCCAAGCTCATCGGCCGCCGCGCCGACATCCACCCGATGTTCGTGCTGGTGGGCATCCTGGGCGGCGCCGCGGCGTTCGGCTTCATCGGCCTGTTCCTCGGCCCCCTGCTGGTGGGCGTCACCATCGCGGTGCTGAAGGTGTACGAGGCGGACTACCTCGACCCCGAGGTCAACCTGCTGGACGAGCACGTCAGCGACCCCGGCTTCCCCGACGAGCCGGCGGACCCCGACACCGCGCCGCTGCGCTGAGGCTAGGGCTCCAGGACGGTCCCGACCTCGTTCCAGACCCGCCGCATCGCTCGCGGCGTGAGCCGGCCCCAGCGGCGGCGGACCAGCTCCTGCGCCAGGGTCGCGAGCTTGCCGCACTTGACGCGGGTGGGCTTGGGGAGGCGGCCCGCGGCAAGGTCGCCGTCGGCCAGCAGGACGCTGTGGCCCGAGTCCTGGACGTTCGAGGTCATCGCGCAGACCACGACGTCGCGGCCCGACCGGTTGAAGGCGGCGCTCGACAGGACGAGCGCGGGGCGCGTCTTGACGGACGTGAGGTCGGTGAAGGGAAAGGGCACCAGGACGACGTCGCCCGCCTCAAGCCTTGTCCCAGACGCTGTCCTCGTCGTTGTCCCACACCTCCCCGAAGGATGCGGCGGCCAGGTGCTCCCAGCCCTTGAGGTCGTCCAGGACGGGCTTGGCGAGCTCGGCGGCGGGGGCCAGGACGATGCGGCGGCCCTCCTGGACGGCCACCAGTTCCGCAGGCCCGGAGACGCCGAGGGCGCGCAGCATGGCCACGGGGAGGGTCAGTTGCCCTTTCGGGCTGGTGCGGACGGTCTTCACAAGCACAGCAAGGTATTGTTTTCCCTACTTCATTTGCCTTGGGGTCAGCAAAACCGTACACTCGTTGGCCTACGCCTGCACCCGGAGGCCCCACGTCCCGCTGAACGTCTCCCCCGGCTTGAGGACGCGCAGCCCCCACTCCGGATGGTTGAGGGCGTCGGTGGCGCAGGTCATCGGCTCCACGGCGAGCGCCCGCCGCGCGTCGGCCCCCAGCGCGTCGCCGGTGTAGAGGACCAGGTGGCTGAACGCCGGCCCCATCCAGAGCTCCAGGCCACCGGCGCGGACCCGCGTGAACCCGTCGGGGCCGGCGGCGAGCCCGGTCAGGCAGTGGTTGAGCCTGGCCGCGCCAACGGGACGGCGCCTGCGGAAGTCCAGCGCGGGCGGGACCTCCACGACGCGCCCCGTGGGCAGCAGGCCGTCGAACTCCACCAGGCGGCTCGCCGGCACCTCCAACTCCAGCGCGTCCACGCCGCCCGGGGCCAGGACGTAGGGGTGGAAGCCGGCCCCGAACGGCGCCGGGCCCTCCCCCGCGTTGCGCGCCACGAAGGCGCAGGTGAGGCCCCCCGCGTCCAGCTCGTAGCCCACCGCGACGTCGAGCGTGAACGGGTAGCCCGCCTGCCCGTGCGGCGTGATGCGGGCCTGGAACTGCGCCCACGCCTCGCCGTGCCCACCCTCCCACGGCCGGCCGCGCAGGAAGCCGTGGATGGCGTTGGGGCCGTCCTTGTCGTTGCGCTCCAGTTGGTGGCCTTGGCCCGCGAAGGGGTAGGCGCCGTCGCGCACGCGCCCGGGGAACGGCATGAGGACGTCGCCCTGCCCGCCCCGCTTGGCCGCCGTGCCGGAGTAGCCCCACAGCAGGTCGCGGGGGCCGCCGGGGCCCTCCGTCCAGAGCCGCCGCAGGGAGGCGCCGAACGGCGACACGGCGCAGCGCAGGAGGCCGGTCGAGAGGGTCCACTCGGGCTCCGCCATCGCCCGCGCAGCGGCGGGCCCGGCTTGAGTCTTGGGCAGCGCCTAGGCTTCCAGCATCGGCCGCTCCGCGCCGACGGACTGGCCGCCCGTCCCGGCGCCGCCGTGGCCCCGGGAGGCGGAGCCGCCGCCCTGCGAGAAGCTGTCGTCCTGCGCACAGTAGAAGAGGTGCGGGATGCGCACGAACGCCTCGCCGCCGGCCTGCTGGAACACGGGCTCCGTGGCGCCGCCGCACTCCCCGCACGGGGGCGTGGGGTCGGACTTCCGGGTGGCGCGGGTGGCTAAAGGGGTCGCCATGACGACATCACCGG
>JAIVGU010000161.1 GCA_020201445.1 Halobacteriales archaeon | reverse complement strand
GTCCCCTACATGGTTGGGTTTGGACTACGATTGGGTTCTGCCGGGCGCCCGGCCGCCCTGACGCCAATGGGCCGGAAGGCTTGAGCGGGCCGGACAGGCCAAGGCCCGTGCGAATTCCTCCACCCCCTCCCCAACGCAAAGAGCCCGGGCGGATTCCCCCTGGCCATGGACCATTCTCGACCTGCGGTCCTCGTCGACCTGGGCCCGCTCACCGAGCAGCTCCGCCGCATCGCGGACGCCCTTGAGGCCCGCTTCGCAACCGCATCTCCACAACCACCGCCGCCCATGCCCGTCCCGGCCGCAGCCATCCCCCTCCTCGCAGCACCTCCTCCCGCGCCCGCCCCACAGGACCCCGACCCGCCCCTCGACCGCCTCCAGCAGCGGGCGTTCGAGGAGTTGCGGGAGTGGCGCCGCGACCGCGCCCGCATGGAGGGCGTCCCACCCTACTTCGTCGCCTCCGACCGCAGCCTGCGCGAGGTGGCGCGCGCCCGCCCAGCCACCCTGGACACCCTGCGCACCCTGCGCGGCTTCGGCCCGGTCAAGACCGCCAAGTACGGAGCCGAGCTCCTGGAGGTGATGGCCATCGCGTAGCCGGGGCTTTTCCGTCCCACCGCCCTCCCGCACGCGTGCCCCGCAAGCCGCCCCCGAAGGAGCCCGAAGGCCCCGACCTGGACGCGTTCCTCGCCGAGATGAAGACCCAGTTCACTGCGCTGGGCAAGCAGTTCAAGGAGGTCGCCGACAAGGTCGGTGAGGAGGCGCAGTACCACTTCGACAAGGAATTGGCGCGCGCCCTGGCCAAGCACCCGGAGCTCTACGCCGAGGTGCGCAAGACCCTCCGGCAGGTGCAGAAGACCGTGGACAAGGCCGCGGAGACGCTGGGATTCAAGGACAAGTAGTCAGCGCGCCCGCCACCGTTCCAGGGCATAGTACGCCCCGGTCAACAGCCCCAGCAGGAACAGCGGCAGCAGGAGGAGCACGATGCCCGCGGCCTGCACGGCCCTATCCGCGCTCAGCAGCAGGGCCGCGCCAGCCACCATGCAGCCGAGGAACAGCAGCCAGAGCAGGGGATAGCGCAGGCGCCGGTCGGCCACGCCTCCGCGACAGCGCGGCCGCTTAGAGCCCTTCGTCGCCAGCCTCAAGGCAGCCTCCAGGATGCGCGGACGTGCAGAACTTCACCGTCGACCTCTCCCAGTGGCTCGACCTCTCCTTCGACCGCGCCTGGCTGGAGAAAAACGCAAGCTGGAAGACTTCGGCAACGGCTCCCGCATCGGCAAGCTGGCGCGCGACGGCAACACCGGCCTGGTGCTCTACCACATCGCGGCCAGCGCGGCGGAGGACGTCTTCGGCGTCCACACCCACACCGGTGGCGAGCCCTACATCGTCCTGGAAGGGGAGACCTACGACGACGCCGGCACCTATCCCAAGGGGTCGCTGGTGTGGATGAAGCCCGGCAGCCGCCACCTCCCCAAGACCCGCGGCGACACGTGGATCCTGGTCTTGTGGCCGGATGGCGTGAAGGCTTAGCTGCACGGCGCGTGCTTTTCTGGCCCTCGCGTCTGGCGCGGCCATGGCCTCCCGGCCGGAAGCGCACCCGCCCAGCCACGCCCGCGCCCTCGTGCAGGAATCCAGACAGGGCCGCCGCCCCATCGCGGACCTGCTCGGCGAGGCCGTCACCATCACCGACCCGTCGTTCGCGGCGGAGGCGCTGTTCGCCCTCAGCCAGGACCCCCGCCTCGCCCCGCTGCAGGCCGCCGCCGTCCTCGACGACGTCGTGAGGTTGCTGGAGTCGGTGCCGCGCGGCTGGCGCAAGGCGGAGGCCGTCGAGGCGGTCGCCCGCAAGGCTGGCTCCTGGCGCGAGCGGGAGCGCGAGTCCGGCCCGGTCCGCCTGCGCTTCCTCGAGCGCCTGCTGGAGCTGGTCCTCGCCATGCCCGACGGCCAGGCCCTCGCGCAGGCCCTCCAGGGGTTGGCGCCGTTCCTGCCCGCGCAGCACCAACCCACGCTGCTCACCCGCGCCTTGGCCAACAAGGGGTTCGAGGCCGACGGCGCCAAGGCGGTCCTGCGCGCCGCCGTCGCCGCCAGTGTCGTCACCCCAATGGTCGCCACGCTGGAGGCGTGCCCCGACGACGCCCTGCGCGCACGGCTGCTGGGCGCCCTCCACCACCAGCTTGGCAGGAAGGAGCAGGCGCACGCCGGCGCCATCCTGCAGCACGCCCTCGCCAGCGCCGCCAACGTGGCGGACCCGGTCGTGCGCCTGGAGGTCCTGCGCCAGCTCATCGCCTCCAGCGAGACCGTCGCGGCGCTGCACCAGGTCGTCGACGCGGCAGGCGACGGCGACGCCAACCTGCGCGCCCGCGTCCTCTCCGCTGCCGGGGGCCGCTCCGACAAGCTCGGCGAC
>JAIVGU010000160.1 GCA_020201445.1 Halobacteriales archaeon | reverse complement strand
CGGTATCCTGGGAGGGCGTAGCCTTCACCGTGGGCGCCCTGACGGGAAGCGCTTACTGGTGGCCCAACGACACCACGACACCCACGCCCGCTGAATCCTTCTTCGACCTCCAGGCGGCCACCATTCAGGCGGAGTGGGACACCTCGGGGCTCTACCTCGACGCCAAGCCCGCTGCGTTCTATCCGTCGTTTGTCACGCACGGCGGCGCCACCTACACCAACGCGGCGATTCAGGGAGTCTCCAGCGGCACCGAACGATACCTGTTCGTTTTCCCTGACGGCCCCGTTCAAGTCCTGACCCCCTGCGCGGCGGCCCAAGCATCCACCCAAGGCCAGTTGAGCGCCGTCTCCCACGCCGACAACGCGCGCAACCCCACCAACGCGGACACCGCCAACGCCCTCCAAGTCTCCCCCTGCACGGATGCCACCGTGCGGCTGCAAGGTAGCTTCCGCGTCATTCTGTGGGACTGGAACGCCAACGTCACCGCACAGGAAGGAGACGGCTTCCTCTGGTCCGGCAAGGCTTCCCAAGACAGCGTGCCCGGCCCCGACGCGCGCCCGTATGCCAGCCGCGCGCAGCAGGTCTATCTCACCGTCCACAACGGCACCATGACCCTCCCAAGCAGCACCGCGCCGTCCTTCCTGTTCCTGAACGACGCCCACCTTGCAGGCGCCTCCAGCCTCACCCTCACCGACGCCACCGGCACCCTTGCGGGCCAACGGCTCCAGTCGTGCGCCGCGTGCGGCGCACCCTGCGCGCCCACGCCGACTCCTGCCGCGCCAGGGAACACCTATGCCGGGGCCAAGCCAAGGCCGCCCTCCCGCTCACCGTCGCCCTCCTGGCGCTGGAGCCCAAGGAACCCGAGTGGCGCATCCTGCACGCCCTGGCGCTCCTGGGCACCGGCCACCCCGCCGACGCGCTCCAGCAGGCCGAAGCCACGCGCCGCATGGCCCTGGCGCGTGACCTTGCGGGCGAGAACGCCTACGCGGGCGCCCTGGCCGCCGCACGCCTGCATGACGCCGCCCGCGACGGCGAGGACCGCCGCCGCCTGTTCCTGCGCGTCTTGGGATGGGTCGAAGAAGCCGCCGAGGCGGACCCCCGCCTGCTGCGCGAAATGGGCCAGCAGGCCGAACTGGAGCCCTTCCTGGACGCCCTCAAGCCGCGCGTGCCTTAGCGGCGCTTCGGGGCGCCCACGATGGCGCTTTCCTGGCGGTAGCGCGCCCACCACGCTTCGGGGTCGAAGGGGTTGCGCGGGCCGCTCGCCGTGGTGGCCGCTTCGTCGCGCAGGTGCATCAGGCCGACCTCCACCACTTGGCTCATGGCCTCAAACGGCCCATTGTCCAAGAACGCGGCGCGCGCCTGGGCCACAAGGTCCACCGCCACGGTGGCGTAGGCGCGCTCCTTGCCCGGCTCGCGCTCGCCGGTCTTGGGGGGTCGGCCGCCCTTGCTCGGCGCGGTGGCCTCAAGCTCGGCGCGGTAGAGGGCGGCGAAGGCCGCGCGGTTGAACGGCACGCCCTCGCGCGCGCAGCCTTCGCGCAGGGTGTCATACTCCAATAGGAGCCGCACCAGGGCACGCTCAACGGCGTGGCTGTAGCTGCCGAACAAGCCCCCTGGTTGCGCGTGCAATTCAGCCCAGCTCACCAGCTCTGGCTCCAGCTTGAGGGGAAGGCGCTCCCGGTGGATGGGGGGTGGGGGTGCGCCGGTCATGGGCTTCGCCAAAGTCCAAATAACCGTGAGCGGTTGTGGACACGCTTTCAATGCGCGCGTCGTTCCCTGCCGCCTTCCCGTCCCCCCGGAACCTGGGACGTGAAGGCCAACCGGCCACGGCACGCCCCCATGCCAAGGCGGACTCAAAAAGCCGCCCTTGCCCTCCGCGCCCCTTTTGCCGCGCCCCAACGGAGCCCCCGGAACGGGCTCCGGCCTCGGCTGGAGCCAGGAGGGCCGGGCGCGGAGACGGGACGCGGCTCCCTTCGGCTCCAGCCACCCCGGGGGCCGCCTGATGGCCCGTACGGGACGCCGCACGCGCCTGTCGCGCTACGCGCAGGACCGCTGCGGCCTCAACGCCCTGGTGCGCCTGGGGCTCGCGGTCAAGGTGCCGCGCCCGGACGGCCGCATGGGCTACTGGCTCACGCCGCGCGGCGCGGCCCTGCTGCGCCCACTCATGCACAGCCGCGCGCCTGTGCCGTGCGGCAGAAGCCCGCGCCTGCGCGGCGCCTGCGGGGGCGCCTGATGCTGCGCCCCATCGAGCCCGAAGAAGCGCGCGCCTTCCTGGACTACATGGTGGAGTTGGGCCTGCTGGAGAAGCACGCCGAGCCGGGCGGCGGGGAGTGCTACAGCTTCACCGCGCCGCTGGCCCCGCCCGGTCCACCGCCCCCGGTCCGGAGCGCCCAATGAGCGCTCTCTCTTGCTCCACCCTCTGCCGCGCCGGACGCCGCCCCGGCAGGATGGAGGTGGGAGTCCCGCACGCGGGTTCCGTTCTTTCCCCGAAAGGGGCGGGGCCGGGGTGGCGCGTGCGTGGAGAATCATCATGCCACCCCGGCCCCGTTTTGCGGCCCCCAACGACGGGGCAAGCGTTATCTCCTATTGCGCTGCGCCGGACTCGGGCGCAGCTTAATTCCTCCGTGTCCTCCCTTCGTCCTGGTTCCGGCAGGAAGGAGGGGGACGCGCAGCCGTGCGCTGCAATGGGAGACTCCCCATGACCAACCGACAAGACACCCCGAATCCCGGACACCGCCTCGCCGCCGTGCTTGGCGCCGCGCTGTTCCTGGCAACCATGCTGACCATCACGCCCCGGGCAGACGCCATCTGCGTCGTCTGCCCCTGCACCGTCTCCACCACGGAGTGCGTGAACCAGGAAGTGGACACCGTGTGGAACCTCGTGTGCAACCCCATCAACCCAACCTCGCCGGACGATGGCCCGAGCGAACCCAGCGGCCCTGACAGCCCCACCGCCATCCGGGAATGCAAGAACGTGAATGACCTTGTGGCCTACGCCGTGCAGGAAGCCGGGTGGGCCATCGGGTATGCAAATGGTTGGGTGGTGTGGGCGGAGAACCTTGCCACCCACCCCTGCGGTTCCCAGTCCTGCCTTCAAGCGTGCAGCGGCGGCACCGGCTACGTCGTGGAC
>JAIVGU010000159.1 GCA_020201445.1 Halobacteriales archaeon | reverse complement strand
GGCCTGTCATGCGCTGCCTGGCCGGCCACGCGGAGGGGTTGCGGGAACGCCACCGCGCAGGACGCCCTCTACTGGCAATCTGCATCGGGCAGCAGGTCCTGCATGCCTCCTCCGACGAGGCGCCAGGAACGGCTGGGCTTGGCATCCTGCCTGGCCCCGTCACCCGGCTGCCCCACCAGGACGGCAAGGTCCCCCACATGGGGTGGGATACCCTCGACCTCCTGCGCGCCGACCCCATCCTCCAAGGGATCGCCACCGGAAGCCACGTCTATTACGTCCACTCATTCGCCAGCGTGCCCGGACCGGACTGCTTGGCCGCCACCGACTACGGCATGCGCTTTGCCGCCCTGGTCCGCCAAGGCAACACCGTCGGCACGCAGTTCCATCCGGAAAAGTCGGGGGCGGTGGGCGCCCGCATCCTCGCCAACACCGTGCGGGAGCTCGAGGCGGTGGCCGCATGACCTTCACGCTCTACCCCGCCATCGACCTGCGGCACGGCAAGGTCGTGCAGCTGGTGGGCGGCGACCCGGACGCCGTCGCGCTGGAGCGGCCGGACCCCGGCGCGCAGGCGGAGGCCTTCGCCGAGGCGGGGGCGGGCTGGCTGCACGTCGTCGACCTCGACGCCGCCTTCGGGCAGCGCAACCAGTGGCTCCACCTCGCCCGCCTGCGGCGGGCCGGCCTGCGCATCCAGTTCGGCGGCGGCGTGCGCAGCATGACGCAGGTGCAGCAGCTGCTGGACCTGGGCGTCGAGCGCGTCGTCGTCGGCACCCAAGGCGTGCGCCACCCCGCATGGGCGCGCGAGCTGGCGAAGGTGTTCCCCGGCCGCGTCCTGCTCGCCATCGACGCGCGCGGCCGCGACGTGGCGGTGAGCGGGTGGACCGAGGCCACCGGCATCGACGCCGTGCAGCTCGCGGCGAGCCTCGACGATGCGGGCCTGGCCGGCTTCCTCTACACCAACGTCGAGAAGGAGGGGCGCCTGGGCGGCATCGACCGCGCGACCATCGAGGCGATCCGCCACGCCGCGCCGCGGACCCCCCTGCTGGCCTCCGGCGGCATCACCACGCTGGAGGACCTGGCCTGGCTCAAGGACGCTGGCGTCGCCGGGGCCGTGCTGGGCATGAGCATCTACAAGGGGACCATCGACCTCGCGCAGGCCCTGCGGCAGTTCCCGTCCCCGCTGGTCCCCGTCGTCCGGGTGCTGCGGGCGCGCGAGGAGACGGGAGGGACGGACGGCGAGGGGATGGAGGCCGAGGGGATGCCGGGGGACCCGGAATGAGCCGCGTCGGCGAGGTGGAGCGCAGGACGAAGGAGACCCAAGTGGCGGTCCGCCTCGACCTGGACGGTGGCGGCACCTACGACGTGCAGACGCCGAACGTGTTCCTCACCCACATGCTGGAGGCGTGGAGCCGCCACGCCGGCTTCGGGCTGCGCGTGCGCGCCGCCGCCGACCTGGACCACCACCTCATCGAGGACGTCGGCATCGCGTTGGGGCAGGCCTTCCGCGCCGCCTTCGCCGCCGCCCCCTGCCAACGCATCGCGTACGACATCGTGCCGATGGACGACGCGCTCGTCCTGGCCGCCGTGGACCTGGTGGACCGCCCCTACTACGAGGGCGGGTTGCCCCTGCCGATCTGGGAGCACTTCCTGCGCAGCTTCGCCCTGGAGGCGCGCATCAACCTGCACGTCGACCTGTTGCGCGGCCGCGACACCCACCATGCCGTGGAGGCGGCCCTGAAGGCTTTCGCGCGCGCGCTCAGGCGCGCCCTGGAGCCGCGTGAGGAGGAAGTCTCCACGAAAGGGCGTGTGCAGACCCGTGTGCGGGCCGCGGCCCACCTCAAGGCTCCAGAGGATGCCGGGGACGCCGCGCAGGCCCTGCGGACCGCAGACCCCTTGCCCTCGGACCGGGCATCCCCTCTTCCAGTGGACGCGGCCGCGTCGGCCACCGCCGCAGCCACGGCCCGCTCCCTGGAGGAAGCTGAGCTGGAGGCGCTCTCCAGCGACCCCGCCAAGCTGGGCTGGAGCTGGCGCGAGGGCTCCACGGAGCCGAAGGTGCGCAAGGCGCTCAAGGACATCGAGGTGCGGCACGTAGGGAAGGACGGTCGCCCCCGCCTGGAGGCCAAGGGGAAACGGCGCAAGGCCGCGGAGGGACCTAGCACGATCGTCGCGCCGCCCCGCCTGGGCAAGGAGCCCGACAGGGCCGCGCTGCCGGCCGAGGACACGGACCAGGACCCCGGGTTCTCGCACGCCAAGCCGGAGAGCCTCGCGGCGGCCAGCGGCGAGGTCAACCGGCAGCTGAGCAAGACCGAGCTTCCCGAGGTCAAGGCCGCGCGCGAACGCCACCGCGAGACCCACGTGGACCACCCCAAGCCAGGCAAGGAGCGGGCGGACAAGAGGCAAGGCGGGGCGGCGGCGAGCGGCGAGGACAAGCGCGAGGA
>JAIVGU010000158.1 GCA_020201445.1 Halobacteriales archaeon | reverse complement strand
TTCCAGCACCGTGGTCTCCGGGAAGGTGTCGCCCCCATCGTGGCTCGTGGCCAAGACCAGTTTCCATCCGGGCTGCACGATGCCGCGGCCGGAGGTGGGGTCCTGGCCCAGGGGCCCGTTGCCGTCGCTGCCAGCCAGGTTGTAGGGCTCGACGACCCAGTGCAGGACGCCCTCCTTGGTGAAGACGCCCATGGGGTCGGTGTTGCACGCATAGCCATAGTAGGGGCTGGAGGGGGTGCGTTCGGCGTAGGTCCCCCCGATCAGGACGTCCTTCCAGGTGACGCCGCCGTCGTGGGTGACGGAAAGCCCGTTCCACACGCAGTGCGCGGAGGCGGCGGGGTTGAGGTCCTTGGCGCCGATGACGATGTTGCGGGCGTCGATGGGGTTGATGGCGAGCCAGACCTCCTGCTTCTGGCCCTCCGTGTGGCTGGCGCGTGCCTCGCAGTCCTGCACCCACTCCGCCTTGGCGCGCTCATGCCCACCGAGAGAGCAGTCGAGGGACCAACCGCCCGCCAGGGCAGGCCGCAACCCCGTGTCGGCCTTCTTTGAGGAGGTGCCGAAACAGCCGGACACGACAAGGGCTGCACAGAGGGCCAGCAGGAGAGGGCGGGTCATGGCCATGCCGGGCGCAGGCTGGCCACCCGTGAAATAGGTTCTCGCCCCAGTGGCTGTGCACCTAGACTTGGCTCCTGGCTTGGTGAATGATGTGGGGCCGGTGGGTGCCGTAGGCCGGTTTCGGCAGGCCACGGAGCACCGGAACCCAGGTCCAGGGCCCGCTTCGCAAGCCACGGAACTCACGGAATCCACGGACGTCATCAAGCTGCAGGGGCCGGCAAGCATTGCCGTCCGTGGGCTCCGTGAACTCCGTGGCTGCCGAAACGGGGCTACGGCTTCTTGCTGCGACGCCAAGGTCAAACCGCGGAAGACCATGGTCTTGGCCCTCCGTGGCTCCCGAAGCAGGTTTAGGTGCAAAGCCCGCCCCAACTGCTTGAGACACGGTCGCGCCGCAAAAAAAAACAGGAAAAGGGGGAAAGGGGACCGTTGCGCGGTCAGCGCATCCCGGTGCGGGGCGGCGCGTGCTTGGGGTAGCAGTCCTTGCAGTAGACTGGCCTGCCCTCGGTCGGCTTGAAGGGGACCTCGGTCTCCTTCTTGCAGTCGGAGCAGACTGCCTTGTGCATCTCGCGCGGCGGTCCGCGACCGAACCCGCCTCCGCCGCCTCGGGGCGGCCCCCTGTCGTCGTATCCCATGGTGTTCAACTCAGATGGTCCTTTGCAGGGCCATCACGGGACGTAGACAGGGCATCCGCTATACGGTTACCGCTCTGTCCATCCCTATGCATCCGACCAATCGCCGGCACGGCAGAGCGGTTTTTCTGTTGAGGAAATCGCGGCCCCGTGGGCAAATCCCACCACCGTAGAAAAGAAAAGGCCGGCTACGGCCTCTGGCATTGGGGCTGCCTGCGAGGCCCAGACCGGTGCCTTGGAGCCTGCATGGACACCGGCATCGACCAGGCATCCCTGACCTTCCAGGAGCAGAGCGACGGGCGCAAGGTCGCCCGCCTGCCCACCGGCAAGGTGGTCCTGGTCGACTTCGCCGACGTGGCCAAGGTCAAGGACGGGGAGACCTGGTTGGTGGCCTTGGAGCACCGCGAGCTCTACGCCATCGCGCACGTCATCGAGCGCCAGAAGAGACCCGCCCCCCTGCCGGCCCGCTCCGTGCAGCCGACCGTGCCGAACATCGTCCTCGCGCCCGTGAAGCCGGCTCCGTGAGGCCAGCCGGGCCTTGCCGTCCATGTTCCTGCGCAAGGAGGACCGCGTGGCCATCTTCGTGGCGGCGCCCGCCGCAGCGCCGGCTACTATCTGGACTACTTCAAGGTGGGCGAGTTCCTGCGGGGCAGCGGCAGCTTCCGCGCCGCCTTCTACTACATCGCCGACGTCACCGCGCAGGACGGCATGCAGAACCGCTTCCTGGACTTCCTCGCCCACTCCGGCTACATCGTGCGCAAGAAGCCCGTCAAGGTCATCGAGGACAAGGCCACCGGCCAGAAGGTGTTCAAGGCCAACGTGGACACGGAGATGGTGCTGGACATGGTCAACACCGCCGACAACTACGACGTGGCCTTCCTCCTCTCCGGCGACAGCGACTTCGAGCGCTGCGTCGACCTGCTGCGCAGCCGCGGCAAGCGCGTCTACGTCATGACCAGCGAGTCCACCATCAGCCGCGAGCTGAGCCACGTGGCGGACAAGCCCATCTTCTTCATCGAGGACTACCAGGACCTGCTGGCTAGGGTCTCGACCGCCGCGCAGGACCCGACCGCATCAGCGCAGCACCGACCGACCTAGCCGGCGAACACGAACGGTCGCAGCACCTCGACCTGGTCCCCTGACAGGCGGAACACGACCGATCCCGCGTTGTTGGCGTCGTTGGATTCCAGGATGTGGT
>JAIVGU010000014.1 GCA_020201445.1 Halobacteriales archaeon | reverse complement strand
GCTACGACTACGGCTTCTACAAGGTGGCATTCGACGCCTACCAGGCGCCCAGCCTGCCGCTCGCCTCGGCGCCGCACTGGATGCAGGAGTTGTTCCCGCCTGCCCTGCCCGCCCTGCACACCGTCTTGCACGCGGTCACCGGCCTGGACGCCACGACGCACCTGACCGCCCTGGAGCCGCTGCTGGCCGCCAGCCTCGCCCTGCCGGCGTTCGCCCTGGTGCGCAGCCGCTTCGGCACCCCCTCCGGCCTCGTCGCGGCGGGGCTCGCGGCGGTCGCCTTCCCCCTCTTCGCCGCGCACGAGTTCCTCTACGAGAAGAACCTCGGCGCGCTGCTGATCCTGTGCGGTGGCCTGTTCCTGCTGCTGCGCGGCGCCTGGCTCGCCGCCGGCTTCGTCCTAGGTTCGCTCGGCGTCTGGCAGCAGCCAACGTTCCTCTTCGCGGCGCTCGGCCTCGCCGTGGCGTTCGTCCTCGACCTCGCCCGCAAGGGCCCCTGGAAACGCTGGCTGCAGGCCGCCGCCGCGAGCCTGCCTGCCTTCGCGCCCGTCTGGCTGCTCTGGCCAGCGGCGTTCCTCCCCGCAGGCCTCCGGGTGCTTGAGCAGACGGGCCACGCCATCACCGGCGAGCCCGTCGTGGGAGGCACGTTCTTCGGCCTCGCCACCTACCTGGAGGCGAGCGCCGCCTACCTCCCCCTCGCCCTCGCGTTCCTCCTGGTCGCCGTGCGCTCGCGCCGCGCCGCGCCGCTGGCCGCGCTCCTCGCCGCCGGGCTGCTCTACGTGACGCTGCGGCTGCTGTTCCACGACCGCTTCCTCATCATGGTCGACCTCGCGGCCATCCTGGTGGCCGCCCCCGCCGTGTGGCGCCTGGTCCCCGGCTCCACCCGCACCCGCGCCGCCGTCGCCGCGGCCGTCATCCTGCTTGCGGCCCTGCCCACGGTGCAGGAGGCGCTGCGCCCCGACCCCACGCACCGCCTCATGAGCGCGAGCCAGCGGGAGGCCATCGCCTGGGTCGCGGCCAACGTCCCGCCCAATGCCACGCTGCTCTCCGACAACCTCGTCGCCCCCTACGTCGCGGCGGAGGGTGGCCACCCCACCTACGGGCCCGGCCTCTTCGATGACCCCCACGACCGCGGGCAGTGGGCGGCGTTCTACGCCACCGCCAACGCGACGGCCGTGCGCGACTTCGTGCGCGCCTACGGCAGCGACGTCTACGTCTTCCAGCCATCGGGGTGGGCGGGGGAACGCTTCCGGCCTCCCGCCTTCAGCCTGGTGCATGAGGCTGCGGACGCCAAGGTGTGGCGCCTGGAGGGCCCGTGAACGCGCTGGCGGCCGCCTGGATGGCGGTGGGGACGCTGCTGGTGCTGCTCGGCCCCGGCTGGGCCTGGAGCCTCGCCCTCTTCCCGCGCAGCCGGCCCCTGCGGGTGGCCCAGACGGGACCCGACGAGCTCGACGCGGTGGAGCGCGCGGGGCTCGCGCTGGTCCTCTCCCTCGTCCTGGTGCCCCTCGGGGCCATCGCCTGGAGCGGCCTCCTGCGCCTCCCGCTCTCCACGCTGGGCGCCACCCTCTATCTCGTCGTCCTCACCGGCCTCGGCCTGGCCGTGCATCGGTGGGCGCCTCGCCTGCTGGCCCCCGGCGCCGACGCAGGGCCCGACGACCTCTCCCCCGGCACGCGCTGATGGGCCGGCGGCCTCCGCGGGCTAGTCGTTCCAGGCGCCCAGCGAGTGGTCCTTCCTGTGCTCCGCCAGGAAGGCGTCCAGGACGTGGTGCAGGTCCTTGCGCTTGGCGGCCAGGTGCAGCGTCGCCTCAAGCCATCCCTCGAGGGAGCCGACGTCGAAGCGCCGGCCGCGGAACTCCTGGCAATAGAGCTCCTCCTTCTTGGCCAGGGCCCGCATGGCGTCCGTGAGCTGGATCTCCCCGCCAACGCCCGGCTTGGTCTTGGCCAGCAGGGGCATGAGGCCCGGGGTGAAGACGTAGCGCCCGATGGCGGCCAGGTTCGAGGGGGCCTCCTCCGGGCTCGGCTTCTCGATGATGTCGAGCACCCGGTGCAGCCCCCGGCCCATCGGCTCCGTCTCCACGATGCCGTACCGGGAGACCTCGTTGCTGGGCACCCGCTGGACGCAGAACACGCTCGCCCGGGTCCGCTCGTGCACGTCGCGCAGTTGCGCGATGGCGGGCCGCGCCCCGAGGATGATGTCGTCGCCCAGCAGGACGGCGAACGGGCGGCCCTCCACCAGGGGCGCTGCCTGCAGGACGGCGTGCCCGAGCCCTTTGGGCCAGTCCTGCCGGATGTAGAAGAGGCGCGCGCCGCCGGCCGCGTTCTGGATCAGCGACAGGGACTTGCCGCGCCCGCTGTCGCGCAGGAACCCCTCGAGGTCGGGCGAGCTGTCGAAGTGGTCCTCGATGGCCTTCTTGTGGCGGCCCGTGATGATGACCACCTCGTCGATGCCGGACTGCACCGCCTCGTCGAGCACGTACTGGATGGCGGGCCGGTCCAGCACCGGCATCATCTCCTTGGGCATCGACTTGGTGGCCGGCAGCATGCGCGTGCCGAAGCCGCCGGCCGGGATCACCGCGCGCATGGGCTTGGCCTTGGCGTTGCGGCTCATCGCTGCAGCCCCACACCGATTCCCCGCACCTTGAACCCGGCGGTCCGGTAGGCGGCGTGGTCGAGGTGGTTGCGGCCGTCGAGCAGGCGGGGCGACCGCATCGCCTGGGCCACCCGCCCGGGGTCCACCTGCCGGTAGGCTGGCCACTCGGTGCACAGGAGGACCAGGTCGGCCCCCTGCGCGCAGGCCACCGGATCCCCGGCCTGCTCGGCCCCCCGCTCGCGCAGGGCCTGCGGCAGGTGCGCCGTCGGGTCATGGGCCCGCACCTGCGCGCCCGCGTCCAGCAGGGCCTGCGCCAGGCGGAGGCTGGGGGCCATGCGGACGTCGTCGGTGCCGGGCTTGAAGGCGATGCCCCAGAGCGCGACCTGCTTGCCCGCGAGGGAGGCGTCGAGCATCCGGGTCGCCGTGGCCAGGGCGTACGCCACCTGGGCGTCGTTGGCGGCCTCCACCGCGGGAATGAGGTCGAGCGGCACGCCGGCGGCGCGGCCCTCCGCGGCCAGCGACTGCACGTCCTTGGGGAAGCAGGAGCCGCCGTAGCCGATGCCGGGGCGCAGGAACAGCGGCCCCACGCGGGCGTCGAGGCCGACCGCCTGCGCGAGCACCCGCACGTCCGCGCCCCAGGCGTCGCACAGGCGCGCCATCTCGTTGATGAGCGACACGCGGGCGGCGAGGAACGTGTTGGCGGCGTACTTGGCCAACTCCGCCGTCGGGCGGTCGGTCAGGATGCGCGGCGCCCGCGGGTTGAGGGAGGCGAACAGGCCGGCCACCCGCTGGCTGGCCTCCGCGGGGCCCCCGAAGACCAGGCGGTCGGGGGACTGGAAGTCGCGCACGGCGGTCCCCTCGGCAAGGAACTCGGGCGCGTTCACCAGAGGAAGGTCGGGCCGGCCCAGGCCGCGCAGCTCCTCCTGCAGGCGGTCGCCGGTGCCGGGAGGGACCGTGCTGCGGACGACGACGACGGCGCCTGGGCCTGCATGGGAGGACACGGTGCGCAGGGCGGCGCGGACGTGGCCCAAGTCGCTGCTGCCGTCGGCCTTCGGGGGTGTTCCGACGGCGATGAAGACGGCTTGCGCGGCCGCCAGGGCCTGCTCGGGGTCGAGGGTGAACGCGAGGCGCCCCTGCCCGGCCGCGGCGGCGACGAGCTCGGGAAGCCCCGGCTCCCAGAAGGGGACCGTCCCCGACGAGAGGCTCTCCACCCGCTTGGCGTCGATGTCCAGGCACACCACCCGGTGCCCCTCGCCCGCCAGGCATGCGCCCGTGACCAGCCCGACGTAGCCGGTGCCGACGACCGCCAAGGCCTGCCCCCCCGATTGCAGCACGGCGCACGGACCTGCACGCCGTTGATAAGGCCGCTGCGCCGGCTAGTACTTCGTGTGCGTCCGGATCATGTCGGCCAGGAGGCCGATGCAGATGAGCTGGAACCCGAACAGGAAGAAGACGCCGCTGGCGACGAGGCTGCCCACCCGGCCCGCGATGACGTGGTAGGTGAGGAAGTGGTGCGCCACGACGGCGCCGAGGGTGGCGCTCACGAGCAGGAACAGGATGCCCGGCCAGACGAAGAACTTGAACGGGTGGTAGTCGCGCCAGGTCCGCGTGATGATCCACCAAGCGCGGTAGGCGAACTGGAACGGGTTGCTGAACAGGCGGTTCGTCTCGTCGTAGCGCGGGTAGAAGTTCGTCTCGACGGACTGGACGATGAAGCCCTCCTTGGCGGCGCGGATGATCATCTCCTGCGTGTAGCTGAACTCGTTGATGGGCAGGCACTTCTCCAGCACGTCGCGGTGCATGGCGCGGAAGCCGGTCTGGCCGTCGCGCACGTCCGCGCCCGTGAGCTGGCGCAGCACCCAGCTGAACGCCTTGTTGCCGAACTTCTTCATGCCCGGCATCTTATAGTGGAGGTTTGCCAGCCGCGCCCCCAGCACCATGTCCGCCTTCGCCGACAGGATGGGCGCCGTCAGGAGGGGGATTTCGGCGGGGTCGTACTGGCCGTCGGCGTCCAGCTGCACGATGACCTCCGCCCCCCGGTCCAGGGCCGCCTGGTACCCGCGCCGGATGGTCGGCCCGAGCCCCATGTTGTGCCGGTTCGAGACGACCTCGGCGCCGGCTTGCCGGGCGACCTCGGCGGTGCGGTCGGCGGAGCCGTCGTTGATGACCAGGCAATCGAGGCCCAGCGCCTTGACCTTCCGGACCACCTCGCCCACGTGGCCCTCCTCGTTGTAGGCAGGAATGAGGACGAGGGTCTGCACGGGCGGGCGAGGACCATCGTGAGGTTAAAGGTTCACGGACCTGCGGCCGCAAGCGTGCGCGCCAGCCCCGTCCCAAGAGGGGTGGGGGCGTTCCATCCCAGGAGCTTGGCCGCCTTCGCGGCGTCGGCGTGCACGGCGTCGGCCTCCTTGTGCGGAGCGGCGCGGTCCTCGGAGGCGAACGGCAGGTCCCGGCCGCTGGCCTTGACGGCCGTGCGGGCCAGCTCCTCGATGGTGACGCTGCGGCCCGAGGCGGCGTTGAACGCCTGCCCCGCGGCGTTGGGGTGGGTCGCGGCGCGGGCGAGCAACTCCACCGCGTCGCCGATGTAGAGGAAGTCGCGCACCGGGCGGCCGGAGCGCACCCGCACCTCCACGCCGCCGCGCACCTGGGCAAGGATGGTGGGGACAATGTAGGCTGGCGCCTGGCCGGGCCCGTACATGTTGAACGGCCGCACCACGCAGGCCGCCACGGCGCCCCGGTCGTGGGCGTTGAGCGTGAGCGTCTCCGCCGCGAGCTTGGTCGCCCCGTAGTAGGTGATGGGGCGCGTCGGGTGGTCCTCGGCAAGCGGCTTCCCCCCCGCGGGGGCGTAGACCTGCGCGGTGCTGACCAAGACGAACCGTCCTGCGTGCGCCTCCGCCCAGCGCAGCATGGCGTGGGTGCCCTCCACATTGGTGCGCAGGGCGAGGCGGGGGTAGCGCTCGCAGCGCTGCGGCGACGCCTCCGCGGCCAGGTGCAGCACGGCGTCGAAGCGCCCGCCCGGCAGCGAGGCTGGCCGCAGGATGTCCCCACGCACGACCTGGCACCCCTTGAGGTGGGCCGGGACGGGGAGGCCGGGGCGGTGCAGCGCGACCACCCCACCTTCCTGGAGAAGGCGGGGCACGAGGTGGCGGCCCACGAAGCCCGAGGCGCCCGTCACCAGGAACCGCATCGTCCCGGCGAGGCCCGCTCCATAAAAATAGGAAGCGGGAATGGCCCCGCGTGGCCAAGCGCGCCTTCATCACCGGCATCACCGGCCAGGACGGCTCCTACCTCGCCGAGCTGCTGGTGGGCAAGGGCTACGAGGTGCACGGCCTCGTCCGCCGCCTCTCCACCCCAAACCTCGCCAACCTCGCCGCCGTCGTCGACAAGGTCAACCTCATCGACGGCGACCTCACCGACGAGGGCTCCCTCGTCAGCGCCATTCAGGAGTCCGACCCGCACGAGGTCTACAACCTCGCCGCGCAGAGCTTCGTCGGCACCAGCTTCAAGCAGCCCGTCCTCACCGCGGACGTGAGCGGCGTCGGCGTCGTCCGCCTCCTCGAGGTCGTGCGCCGCCACGCCCCCGCGACCCGCTTCTACCAGGCCAGCACCAGCGAGCTCTACGGCAAGGTGCGCGAGGAGCCCCAGTCCGAGACGACCCCCTTCCACCCCCGCAGCCCCTACGGCGTCGCCAAGATGATGGGCTACTGGGCCGTCGTCAACTACCGCGAATCCTACCAGATGCACACCAGCAACGGCATCCTGTTCAACCACGAGTCCCCCCGCCGCGGCATCGAGTTCGTCACCCGCAAGATCTCCCACGGCGTCGCCCAGATCGCCAACGGCAAGGCCAAGCACCTCACCCTCGGCAACCTCGACGCCCGCCGCGACTGGGGCTACGCCCCCGAGTACGTCGAGGGCATGTGGCGCATGCTCCAGCAGAAGGAGCCCGATGACTACGTGCTCGCCACCGGCAAGGACTGCACCGTCCGCGACTTCGCCCGCCTCTGCTTCGAGGCCGCCGGCATCGACGGCTGGGAGAAGCGTGTCAAGACCGACCCCAAGTACGAGCGCCCCGCCGAGGTCCACACCCTGCGCGGCAACCCCAAGAAGGCCGCCGAGAAGCTCAAGTGGAAGGCCAAGACGCTGGCGCCCAAGCTCGCCAAGGTCATGGTCGAGGCGGACCTGGCCGACGCATGAGCGGCGACGAGCACGCCAAGGGACTCCGGGATGCCCTGGTCTTCGCCCCAGGACGGGTCCTCCCCAACCTGACCCAGTTCCTCCTCCTCTACCTCGCGGCGCACCTCCTGCCGCTCGAAGAGTTGGGCTGGCTTGCCCTCCTCCTGACGCTGGCGACCATGGCAAGCCTGGTGCTGGGGGGATGGATCGACCAGGCCAACCTGCGCTACTACCCCGAGCAGTATGCCCGCGACGGCGGCACCGGGTTCCTTGCCCGCAACCGGCACCTGCTTGGCTGGGCCTCCCTCGTCGCCGCGCTGGTCCTCGTGGGCCTGGTGGCCGTCGCCTGGGCCCGGCAGCCTGCCCGCCTGCCCGGCCTCGCCCTCTGCGGGGCGCTCGTGCTGGTCCTGGTCTGGTACAACAACTCGCAGTTCCTCCTGGTCTGCCAGCGCAAGCCGCTGGCCTACTCGAGCGCGGAGGCGGTCCGCTTCACGCTCTGCACGCTCCTGGCCGTCGCCGTCGCGCTCGCGGGACACGCCAGCCCGGAGGCGTTCCTGCTGGCGTTCACCGTGGCCACGGGGTGCGCGCTCCTGCCGTCCCTCTCCTGGTCCTCCAGCCTCAGGTTCCCCACCGTGCGCGACCGGGCCCACATCCGCATGGTCCTGGCGTTCGGGCTGCCCACGCTGGTGTGGCTTGCCGGCGCGCAGGGGCTGGTACTGCTGGACCGCCTGCTGGTGGGCCTGCGCCTGGGCGATGCGGCCATCGGGGTCTTCCAGCTGAACGCCAACCTGCTGCCCCTGCTTCCCCTCCTGGCGGCGATGCCGCTCATCTACTCGGCGCACGCCTCCGTCATGGCCCGGGCCTCGGCCCCCGCGCAGGAGATCGAGGACCTGGTGCGGCGGTTCCATGCCACGTTCCTCTTCACCTACGTCCCCATCGGCACGGTCGTCTCCTGGGTGGGGAGGGACGTGACGGCCCTCCTCTACGGCCCGGAAGTCGCCTCCGCGTGGGCCGTCGTCCCGCTGCTCGTCGCGGCCAACCTCTTGTGGCAATCGAGCTTCTACGCCCAGAAGCGGCTTGAGCTGGAGGCGCGCACGCGGGTGATGGCCGGGCTGGTGCTGGTCGCCCTCGGGTTGAGCGCGGCCTCGACCTGGGTCCTCCTTCCACGGGTCGGCATCCCGGCAGCGGGAGTGGGCGCCTTGGTGGGCTTCGGCTCGTACCTTGCCATGGTCAGCCTGGTCCCGGGGACCCGGGTGCGGTGGAGGGTCCCCTGGAAGGCCGGTGCGCAGTCGCTCGCGGCCTCCGGGGTCTCCCTGGCGTTCGCCGCCGCCGTCGCATCCTGGGCAAAGCCTGCGGGACTGGCCAAGGTTGCCGTCGTCGGGGTCCTGTTCGCGGTGGCGTATGCCGGCCTCCTGTGGATGCTCCTCCGGTCCGCCCGGAAGGCCGCCAGCGCACCCTAGCTGAGTCTAGCCGACCTTGAATGGCTGACGCGCTATTCTTGACTGAGCTAAGATGGTTGGCCTGGTCTTCTCTGGGTGGGTCGACCAAGCGAACCTGCGGCACTATCCTGAGCAGCACGAGCGGGGCACGGGCACCGCTTCCTGGCACGGAACCGCTCCTAAACTCAGGACTTTGTGGGACTCGGTTTTGCCAGGATGACTTCGTAGAACGAAGGAACAGGCGAACTCACAAGCCGGAAGCGACCGTCGGCCTTCAGCCAGGATTTGTAGGTGGCGTCATCATTGTTGAGACCAAACAGGTGCTCGCCCTGAGAAAGAAGCTTGGCCACGCTTCGGGTGAAAATCGCGGGTTGGTCGGATTTTTCGTACCGATAGACGGAGACAACGGGGGCATCGAGGATTGTCTTGGCCGGGCGCTCTCCAATGAAAATGGAGTCGGAAGGGAGCTTACGCGCGTCCTCTACGAAGGTCAGGTACTCAGAGGTGACCTTGCGTGCACCCCCGAAGCCGTCTTCCCCGGCCACCAAGAGAAAGTTAGCGGTCACCAACAGGGCCGCGGCGCAAAGGACGACGCCCAGGCTCAGTTTCCTGGCATCTTGTAGGAAGAACGCCAAGCATAGGGCGCCAATGCCGATGGCTGGGATAAGGTAGCGCGTGAATGCGTTGCTCATCAGGAACCGCTGGCTGTATACTTCCTCGCCAAGGAAGAACCAGGTCAGGACAATCGAGGAGACGATGAGTGGAGGGATGGTCCAATGCACGTGTGGGTTCCAGGCTGCTGTAGCCATGAAC
>JAIVGU010000157.1 GCA_020201445.1 Halobacteriales archaeon | reverse complement strand
AGGTGACGATGTACTACGCCAACGGCCTCGGCAAGGCGAACACCAACTCCTCGGAGGTGCCCGGCTTCGACCAGGTCCGCGGCGTGCAATCCGCCGCCGTGAAGCAGGAGTTCTACACCAAGCTCGCCTACGGCATCGGCATCGGCGTCCTGGTCCTGCTGGTCGTCGTCCTCGTCGTCGTGCTGCTGCGCCGCCGCAACCGCCCCGCCCAGCCAGCCTACCAGACCGGCGACGTCGGCTACGTGGCCCCGCCCGGCGAGCCCGCCCCGCCCCCGGCCGAGCCGGCGCCCGTCGGCGAGACCCACACCGTCAACTGCCCCGTCTGCAAATCCACGTTCGAGGCGGTCGGCCAGAAACCGCTGCGGATGCGCTGCCCCAACTGCGGCCGCGAAGGCATCCTGCGCTGACGGCGAAACGGGTTCTCGCTGCGCTCCAGCCGTTTCGCCGGTGGCCAAGTGGAGGGGGGCCCTCTGGTCCCCCGCGCCCCCTTGGAGGAGAGGGCGGTCGCGCCGCCAAACGGCCCGCCTCACCGGCGGGCCCGCCGGGCCCAACCATGAAATAGCGGCGTCCTGTCGCGCAGGGCATGGGCCAGGTCCTGCTCAAGTACCGCATCACCCCCGAGGACGCCGAGACCGACATGCAGGCCCTCGAGGCCAATGTCCGCAAGGCGCTGCCGGCCACCGTCGGCAAGGTCAGCAAGGCGGACGTGCAGCCCTTCGTGTTCGGCATGAAGGTCCTGGTGGTCTCCTTCGTCGTGGAGGACGAGGAAGGGAACAACGACAAGGTCGAGCAGCTCATCGCGGCGGTCCCCGGTGTGCAGGGCGCGGACCTGCTCGACATGGGCCGCCTCATGTGAGTGCTGCGAGCATGCGCCACACGTCCGGCAGCGGTGTGCTTTCCCTCGACCCCCAGGTTTCTTTAGCCCGCCCCCGGTCGGGAGGCGCACGCATGTCCTCCTACGTCTTCTCCTCCGAGTCGGTCACCGAGGGGCACCCCGACAAGGTGGCCGACCGCCTGAGCGACTCCGTCCTCGACGCGCACCTGCGCAAGGACCCGCAGGCCAGGGTGGCGTGCGAGGCGCTGGTGGCGACCGAGTTCATCTGCCTCGCGGGGGAGATCACCTCGCAGGCGGACGTCGACTACGAGGCCATCGCGCGCAAGGCCATCAAGGAGATCGGCTACGCGTCCGCCGAGACCGGCATCGGCTGGGACACCGCCGAGTTCACCTCCCGCATCGTTCCCCAGTCGCCCCACATCGCGCAGGGCGTGCACGCGCGCGGCGACAACCAGATTGGCGCCGGGGACCAAGGGCTCATGTTCGGCTACGCGCAGGCCGACGCGCGCAAGAAGGCGCTCAACGACATGATGCCGCTGCCCATCAGCCTGGCGCACGGCCTGACCCGCCGCCTCACCGAGCTGCGGCGCAAGCGCAAGCTCAGCTATCTGCGCCCCGACGGCAAGTCCCAGGTGTCGGTGCGGTTCGAGGACGGCCGCCCGGCCGCGGTGGACGCCGTGGTGCTGGCGGCGCAGCACAGCCCCGACGTGTCGCAGGAGGAGCTGCACGCCGACCTGAAGGAGCACTGCGTCGCGCACGCCATCCCGGCGGAGCTGCTGCACAAGGGGACGCAGTACTACATCAACCACACCGGGACGTTCGAGATCGGCGGCCCCAAGGGCGACTGCGGCCTCACCGGGCGCAAGATCATCGTCGACACCTACGGCGGCTGGATCCCGCACGGCGGCGGCGCGTTCTCGGGCAAGGACCCGACGAAGGTGGACCGCAGCGCCGCCTACTTTGCCCGCTATGCCGCCAAGAACCTGGTCGCCGCGGGGCTGGCCGAGAAGGTGCAGATCCAGGTCGCCTACAGCATCGGCAGCCTCCAGCCCGTCAGCATCAACGTGCAGTCGTTCGGCACCGCGCCCGGCGGCGACGAGGCGCTGGAGGCGCTGCTGCGGAAGGAGTTCGACTTCAGCCCGGGCGGCATCATCCAGGAGCTTGGGCTGCGGCGGCCCATCTACACCCAGACGACGGCGTACGGCCACTTCGGGCGGCCCGACTTGGATTTGCCGTGGGAAGGCACCAAGCGCGCCAAGAAGCTGTGACGACCCTGAACCGCGGATTGCACAGAGAGGCGTTGAGTGACATGCCAACCGACGAAACCGCGGATTTCGTCGGGGAGACTGTTCCGTGCAATCGTGGTCCGGTCGGGCGCTACTCGTCCTTCGGCTTGCCCGCGTCCTTCTTCGGCTTCGGCTTGACCTGGTAGCTCACGTTGCGCTTGGCCATCCAGAGCGAGTAGCCGTAGGAGAGCAGGGTGAACCCGACGGTCGCCACGAGGCCGAGGAGGACCACGTCCCACCAACTCAGGGTCGCCACGGGCGGTCGAGGCGGGAGGAGGGAGAAAAGGGGTTCGGCCGGGTCGCCGAAGGGTGCTAGGGCCAGCGCACGGAGTC
>JAIVGU010000013.1 GCA_020201445.1 Halobacteriales archaeon | reverse complement strand
CCCTACATGCTGCATCCCAGAGAGATGCATCAGGATGGAACGCAGTGGCGGATTGGGTCGATGGGCTTGAGCAGGTGTTTGCGCATCTGACCGCCTTCGGCGTCCGCAACGTCACGCTGAACCTCGGCATCGCGCGCGGCCTCGACTACTACACCGGCATCGTGTTCGAGATGCACTGCCCCATCCTGGGCGCCGAGAAGCAGCTCCTCGGGGGCGGCGGCTACGACCTGTCGCGCGTCTTCGGCGGCTCTCCCACCCCGACCATGGGCTTCGGCCTCGGCTTCGACCGCACCATCGTCGCGCTGGAGAGGCAGGCGGAGCTGGCGGGCCAGGCCGTCGCGTTCCCCAAGGACCCCGGCCCCGCGCTCTACGCCGCCGCCCTGTCGGAGGCCGCGACGAAGCGCCTGCTTCCCATCGTGAGCCAGCTTCGCGCCCGCGGCGTCGAGGTCGAGCTGGACCTCCTGGGCCGCAAGCCCGGCGCCGTGGCCAAGCACGCCGACGCGGTGGGCGCCCGCCGCCTCGCCATCGTGGGCGACCGCGACCTCGAGGCCGGCGCCGTGCAGGTGAAGGAGCTGGCCACCGGCAACTCGGAGCTGGTGCGGCTGGACGACCTGGCCTCCCGGCCCTGGTGACGCCCAGCCTCGCTCCCCGTGACGTCCCTGCCCGCCGAGCTTGGTAGCGGAAGCCGGCGGGCAGGGCGTGAGCGGCTTACTCCAGCTTCTCGCGGCCCTGCAGCGCGTCGGCGGGGGTCTGCCCGTGGCGGCCGCGGCCGTGCGTGCGCCCCTTGCGGCCGTCGTGCACCTCGCCGCGCCAGGAGCCCGTCGGAACCTCGCGGGTCTCGATGAACTCCTTGAAGCGCCGCAGGTCGCCCTGGACGCGCGCCTTCACGACGCCCAGCGCACTGCCGGCGGACTCGACGAAGGTCTCCGGCGCGTAGGTGATGGCGAGCTTGATGCGGCACTGCTCTGGCTCCAGCGGCTCGAAGACGACGGCGCCGTTGTTGAGCGCGCCCGAGGTGCTCTTCCACGACACGATGCGGTCGGGCTCCTGCTCCACGATCTCGGCGTCCCACTCCTTGCGCTGGCCGGCGATGGTGGCCACCCAGTGCAGGTGCGTGTCGTCGAGCTGCTCCACCTGTTCGATGCCCTCCATGAAGCGCGGGAACTGCTCGAACTGCGTCCACTGGCCGTAGGCGGCCGACACCGGCACGTCCACCTCGATGTCCGCCTCGACCTTGTGCATCTTGTCGCCCTTGGTGTTCTCGGACATCAGAGCCCGCCTTCCCGGGTCATGCCCACCTGGCGGTCGCTCTCCTTGCGCGACGGGCGCTCGGGGCGGCGCTGCACGCGGGCGTCGTGGATCTCGCCCCGCCAGCCGCCCGACTCCACCTCCCGCTCCTCGATGAAGCTCTTGAAGCGCTCCAGGTCCTCGCCGATGCGCATCGCCACCAGGCCCAGCGCGTCGCCGGCGCGCTCCAGGGCGCCCTCCGGCTCGTAGGTCAGGATGAGCGTGATGCGGCAGCGGTCGCCGTCGAGGGGCGCAAACTGCACGCTGCCGTTGTTGAGCGCGCCGGAGACCGAGCGCCACGAGACCACCTGGTCCGGCGTCTGCTCCACGATCTCCGCCTCCCACTCCTTGCGCCGCCCCGCCACCGTGGCGACCCAGCGCAGCCGCTTGTCGTCCAGTTGGTCGACCTGCTGCACGCCCTCCATGAAGAGCGGGAAGGACTCGAACTGCGTCCACTGGTTGTAGGCCACGCGGACCGGCACGTCGACCTCGATGGACTTCTCGATGCGCTCCATGCGCGCCTCCTTTGCTTTCCCGGGCTTGAAGCGTGCGCCAACCTTGGCCACCAAGAACGCCCTTCCCAAACTGCCCCAAACCATGGATTCCACGATTGCACGGAGGAAAAGCCTCCTTCCCAAGAGCCTGAACCCCTTCCGTGCAATCCGTGGTTGGAGCATCAGGCGCCGTGGATGGAGCCGGTCCCCAGCAGCGTCCGCACGGTGCGCGGCTCAGGGAGGGCGCGACGTGGCGAACGCGCAGTTGGCCCGCGCATGCCCCGGCTGACCCATCCCGACCAGCGCGGTCGTCACGCCAGGGACAGAGCGGGTGAACTGGAGCGCCGTCTCCGCGTCCGCCTTCGTCCCGAATGCCTGCGCCATCTCCGCCGGCACCTGGCCCGCGATGCGCATCTGCATCAGGCTCGCCGACGACAGCACCAGCATCCCCAGGTCCTTGGCGCAGTCGAGCGCCGTCTGCGCGCCGAACCGGAACGGCTGCGTCGGCACCAGCGCCGCCTCCGTCATCGCCAGGTTCACAGGCAGTTGCAGGGCACGGAAGTGGTGCGCACCTGCCTTCCCGCCCACCCGCATCCGCGCCTTCCCCGCGTGGTGGACGAGCTTGACGAGGCTCAAATGGCCCTGCCGGTCCGGCGTCACCCGCAACCCGTCCCAGGTCGCCACGCCATACACCTGGACCGTCCCTGCATCGCAGGCGCGCTCCAGGACCTCGAACGCCGCCTCCACCCGGGCATAGAACTCCGCCTCCGGCACCCCCCACTCCAACGGATGCTCCGGGTTGTGCAGGAACACGACATCCAGGCACTCCAGCCCAAGGTTCCTCCGGCTGCGCTCCACCTGGTGCGCCACAAACGCCGGCGCCAGGCTGTGCCCCGACACCACATCCCCTTTCCGCAGCACCCCACTGTCGACGTACTCGCGCTGGAACCAGGCGTCCTGGTCCGCCTCGTCGCAGTCGCCATGCAGGAACCCCGCCTTCGTCGCCACCACGACCCCCTCCCGCATCCCGCCCCCCTCGATGTAGGCGGCGATGGCGCGCCCCAGGTCCCGCTCGCTCGCCTGGTCCCGGTAGTTCGCCGCCGTGTCCAGCACGTTGACGCCCGACGCGAGGGCGACCTTCGCCGCCTCGGGTGTAGTTGGCGCGGGCTTCCGGCGTCACCTCGCCGAGGTAGCTGCCCATGCCGAGGCTCGAGACCGTCCAGCCCAGCGCACTCCGGTAGTGGCCCTGCGCGGCCGGGTGGGCGGCGGCGTAGGCGGCGGTCCCCTCGGGCGTTGCGCGGCCGGGAATCATCGGGCTGCGCAAAGGAAGGCCCGTCAAGTAGGCGCCGCCGCGGAACCCAGCACATCCTCGCGCTTCCCACGGCTTCCTATAGGAAGCTGAAGGAACCTTGCGGAACCTGGGGGTTCCCCCATTTCCCACCGGAACGACCGGAGACGGGCGCCGAGGGCAGGATTTGGAGCCGGAGGCGCGAGCCGCAGCGAGTGGCTCCGGCTTCCTTTCCTGCCCTCGTAGCTTCGAGCGAAGCGAGAAGCGCCGAGGGCAGGATTTGAACCTGCAAATCCAGAGGACACTGGTTTTCGAGACCAGCGCAATACCGGGTTATGCGACCTCGGCTGGAGGGAGCGGAGCGACCGACAGGCGAGGTTGCTTGCGCGGCCCCGAAGGGGCAGCGCAGGCGACCTCGGCAGAGCGCCCGCGTCCAGGGGTCGCACGCCCCCTGGGCGAAGCGGCCAAATGGCGGCGCTATTTCCCCGTTTCGTGAAGGTGCACGCCTCGTTCCGGCCGCGGCGGCGCGAGCCCTGCGACGTCGAGGTCGCGGTGGGGGCGACGGCGCGGGACCTGCTGGCGGCGCTGGGGCAGTCCGTGGACGGGACGGTGGTGGTGCGGGGTGGGGTTCCCATCCCGGAGACGGAGGCGCTCGCGGAGGGCGACGACCTGATGTTGCTGTCGGCGTTCAGTGGGGGCTAGCTTGCCGGACGCCACCGAGGAGGTGAAGGAGGCGTGCGAGTCGTGCGCGGCGCCCTTGACCTGGGTGAGCGAGGCGTTCCACTGCTCCTTCAACTGCACGTTCTGCGTGGAGTGCTCGGAGGAGATGGCGTTCACCTGTCCCAACTGCGGGGGGTCGCTGAAGCGGCGGGCGCCGCGGACGCAGCCGGTAGGGCGCAGGAAGTAGGGGCCTCTCCTTTCGCAGCCAAAAACACTCTTATACCCCCCCTTCCTCGCCGCGTCAGCAGCCTCACCAGACGCCGTCGGGCAATGCCTCGTGCATCCCGGTGCGTCCGGCCCGTCCGCTGGCTCTCCCCCAAAGGGGACCCAGGTGGACTCCCTTGGGCCGGCGCAGGCGTCACGGGAGGGTGCAGCCATCCGTCTTGGGCGATAGGGGCCTCGGCCACCCGCCCAGATTTCGGCGCAACGGCAACAAAGGGGTTGCCCGAGCGCCAGCACAGAAGGTATCCAACATGGGAAAACGCTCTCACCCGCGCCAAGGCTCGATGGGGTTCTACCCCCGCAAGCGGGCCCGCTCCAACGTCCCGCACGTCAAGGCTTGGGCCTCCGACGAAGGCGGCCAGCCGAAGCTGCAGGGCTTCGCCGGCTACAAGGCCGGCATGACGCACGTCCTCGCCGTCGACTACCGCCCCGCCAGCGTCACCGCCGGCCAGGAGGTCCGCATGCCCGTGACGGTCATCGAGACCCCACCGATGGTGGTCGTCGCGGTGCGCGTCTACGAGGCCACCTCGTACGGCCTCAAGACCCTCACCGAGGTGTGGGCGGACAAGCTGGACGAGCGCCTGGGCGACCGCCTCCCGGCGCCGAAGAAGGCGCAGGATGCCGCCGGCAAGTGGAAGCTCATCGCGGAGGCCACCGTGGGCGACGTCCGCGTGCTGGCGCACACCCAGCCGGTGGAGGTCACCGGCGTGGACCACAAGATCCCCGAGCTGATGGAGATCCGCGTCGGCGGCGGCGACCTGAAGGCCCGCCTCGAGTACGCCAAGTCCATCCTGGGCAAGACCCTCTCCGTCTCGGACGCCATGCGCAACGGCCAGATGATGGACACCCTCGCGGTGACCAAGGGCTACGGCTTCGAGTCGCGCGTCGTGCGCTTCCACACCAAGCTGCTGTCGCACAAGAACAGCAAGCACCGCCGCATGATCGGCACCCAGGGCTCCTGGCACCCGAACTGGGTCCAGAGCACGGTCCCGAACGACGGCCAGCGCGGCTTCCACCAGCGCACCGAGTACAACAAGCGCATCCTCAGGATCGGCGCGGACGGCGCCGAGGTCACGCCCGCCGGCGGCTTCCCGCACTACGGCGTGGTGCGCACCGAGTACCTCCTGGTCCACGGCTCCATTCCGGGGCCCGCCAAGCGCATCATCCGGATGCGCGACGCCGTGGGCTACACCCGCGGCATCGAGGTCAAGGAGGCCGACATCCGCTACGTGTCCACCCAGTCCAAGCAGGGGGCCTAAGCATGTCCAAGATCACCATCCACGGCAAGGACGGCAAGGCGGCCGGCACGACCGACCTGCCCGCCGTCTTCGCCACACCGCTGCGCACCGACCTCATCCGCAAGGCGGTCAAGGTCGCGCGCGCCAACCGCCGCCAGCGCTACGGCGCCAGCCCGGTGGCCGGCGAGCGCCCCTCGGTCGAGTGGCCGGGCAAGGGCAAGGGCATGGCGCGCACCCCGCGCAAGAAGCAGGCCAGCGACGCCGCCTTCGTGCCCAACGCGTTCAAGGGCCGCCGCGCCCACCCGCCGGAGTCCCGCCACTTCTGGACCCTGCGCATCCCGGCGCAGGAGCGCCGCCTCGCCATCGCCTCGGCCATCGCGGCCACGGCGGCCAGCGAGGTCGTGCGCGCCCGCGGCCACCAGGTCGACGCCAAGCTGGCGCTGCCGGTGGTCGTGGCCGACGACGCGGTGACCACCGAGAAGACCAGCGACCTGGCCGAGTTCCTCGGCGCGCTGGGCCTCGCGGCCGACCTGACCCGCGCCAAGGACGGCGTCCACGTGCGCGCCGGCATGGGCAAGCTGCGCGGCCGCCGCTACAGGACCCCGAAGTCCCTGCTGCTGGTGACCGCCGACGGCAAGGCGCCCGCCGCCAAGAACCTGGCCGGCGTCGACGTCGTGGCCGCCAAGAACCTCTCGGCCGAGCACCTGGCCCCCGGCGGCGACGCCGGCCGCCTCACGGTCTACACCACCGGTGCCCTGGCCCACCTCAAGGAGGCCTTCGCATGACCAACAGCAGCCCGCACGCCATCCTCCTGCACCCGATGGTGACGGAGAAGACGATGCGCCTGATGGACGAGAACAACTCCCTGGAGTTCCTCGTCCGCCGCTCGGCGAACAAGGACCAGATCAAGAAGGCCGTCGAGGAGCTCTTCAGCTGCGAGGTCGCGACCGTGAACACCCGCATCACCAAGGACGGCAAGCGCGCCATCGTCCGCTTCGGCGGCGAGACCAGCGCCGAAGACATCGGCATGCGCATCGGGGTGTTCTGATGGGGAAGCGCATCCTGACCCGCCGCCGCGGCGCGGGCGCACCCCGCGAGCTCTCCCCGAGCCACCTGCACAAGGGCAACGTCTCCTACCCCGTGAAGTTCATGGGCACCGGCACCGTCGTCGCCCTGGAGCACGCGCCGGGCCGCACCTGCATCCTGGCCCGGGTCAAGCTGGAGAGCGGCCTGGAGACCCTCCACATCGCCAACGAGGGCATGGCGGTCGGCCAGACCGTGACCTTCACGGACACCACCCAGATCCTGCCCGGCAACGTCACCATCGTGTCGAAGATCCCGGAGGGCACCCCCATCTACAACATGGAGGCGCGCCCCAACGACGGCGGCAAGTTCTGCCGCACCGCCGGCAACGCGGCGGAGATCGTGACCCACGAGGCCGAGCGCACCATCGTGCGCATGCCCTCGGGCAAGTTCCGCAACTTCCACCCCCTGGCGCGGGCCACCATCGGCCTCGTGGCGGGCGGCGGCCGCGGCGACAAGCCCTACCTCAAGGCCGGCAAGGTGTACCACGCCATGAAGGCCAAGGGCGTCCGCTGGCCCCGCGTCCGCGGTGTCGCCATGAACCCCGTCGACCACCCGCACGGTGGCGGCGCGCACAACTTCCGCGGCGGGCAGACCTCGGTCGCCCGCGGCGCACCCCCCGGCCGCAAGGTCGGCAAGATCGCACCCAGCCGCACCGGCATGAGGAGGTAATTCCATGGCGAAACGTGTCATCAACAACCCTGGCGCCGCCCGGCGCAAGCTGCGCAAGGCAAAGGCCGTCATCGAGACCCGCGCCAAGAAGGAGTTCCTCTACCGCGGCAAGACGCTGAGCGAACTGCAGGCGATGCCGATGGCGGAGATCCTGCCGCTGCTGCCGTCCCGCACCCGCCGCCTCTACACCCGCGGCGTCAAGCCCGAGGAGCTCAAGTTCCTGGAGAAGGTCGCGGAGGCCAAGCCCGGCGAGGTCGTGCGCACGCACTACCGCCACATGGGCATCCTGCCCCGCTTCGTGGGCAAGATCATCCAGGTCCACAACGGCAAGGAGTTCCTGAACGTCACCGTCCAGCCCGAGATGATCGGACACCGCCTCGGCGAGTTCGCGATCACCACCAAGGCCTGCGTCCACTCGGGCGTGGGTGTCGGTGCGACCCGTGGCAGCAAGCACGTCCCCCTGAAGTGAGTCCCATGGCCACGTACTACTCCACCATCCCCGCCGACGCCGCCAAGACCGCCCGCGCCTACGGCCGCGACCTCGACTGCTCCCCCAAGAGCGGCCGCAACGTCGCCCGCGCCATCAAGGGCATGCCGGTCGGCCGCGCCAAGGAGTTCCTCGAGTCGGTCGCCCGCCTCGAGACCCCCGTGCCGTTCAAGGTGCGCGTGCGCAAGATCCACCACCGCCGCGGCGAGGGCTTCGGCCCCGGCAAGTGGCCGGTCGGCGTCGTCACCCGCTTCCTCAAGGTGCTGGAAAGCGCAGAGGCAAACGCTGAATACAAGGGACTTGACAAGGAACGCCTCGTCATCACCCACGCCAGCGCCTACCAGGGCACGGTCATCCAGGCGTTCACGCCCCGCGCCCAGGGCCGCGCCACCCCCCACTACAACCGCAAGTGCAACTTCGAGGTCATCGTGAGCCAGGTCGAGGAACCCGAGACGAAGGAGGCCGCGTAATGGCCGTCGAGCGCAAGTTCATCAAGGAGGCGGTCAACCGCGTCCTCGTCAAGGACTACGTCAAGAAGGAGACCGAGCGCGCCGGCTACGGCGGCATGGAGATCCAGCGCACCCCGCTGGGCACCCGCGTCAATATCGTGGCCGAGCGCCCCGGCATGGTCATCGGCCGCCGCGGCGCCACCATCAACGAGCTCACCTCCAGCCTGCACGGCAAGTTCGGCATCGAGAACCCGCAGATCTCGGTCGAGGAGCCCAACTACAACCCCGGCCTCAACGCCCAGATCATGGCCATCAAGGTGGCCGAGAGCCTGGAGCGCGGCTGGCACTTCCGCCGCGTCGGCCACAGCACGACGCAGCGCGTCATGGCCTCGGGCGCCCAGGGCGTCATCGTCGAGATCGCCGGCAAGCTCACCGGGCAGCGCAAGCGCCGCGAGAAGTTCATCCAGGGCCACGTCAAGTACTGCGGCGAGACCGCGCTGACCCTGATGGACGTCGGCTACGCCCAGTGCAAGAAGAAGCTCGGCGTCATCGGCTGCACCGTCCGCATCATGAAGAAGGACGCCGTCCTGCCCGACGAGGTCAAGATCTTCGGCCCCGGCGAGAAGGAGGCCCTGGAGGCCGCCAAGAAGGCGCGCGCCGCCCAGCAGGCCGCCGGTGTGCAGACCGTGGACCAGGTCCCCGGCCAGACCGCCCCGGTCGGCACCCAGGCGAGCCCCGCGCCCGCCCAGCCGACCCCCGGCGCCACCACGCCGGCCGGGCCCAGCGTCCCCACCAGCACCGGCCCCGCCCCCGCCCCCGGCGCGGGCGCGCGCCGCGAGCGCAAGTCGTTCACCGTCGGAGGCGACAAGTAATGCTGAAGGCCACCGAGGTCCGCGGCATGAGCCCGGCCGACCGCAAGACCCGCCTCGCGGAGCTCCAGCGCGAGCTGATGCAGGAGCGCGGCGTGCAGGCCATGGGCGGCTCGACCCCCAACCCCGGCAAGATCCGCACCCTGCGCCGCGAGATCGCCCGCATCCTCACCATCCAGAACGAGGACCGGCACGGCATCGTCCGCGGCCCGAAGG
>JAIVGU010000156.1 GCA_020201445.1 Halobacteriales archaeon | reverse complement strand
CTGCTGGACGACGGGGGCCGAAGGATAAGGCCGGCGACCGGGCATGCCACACAACAACCTTCTTCCCGGGGAGCGAATTTGGCAAGGCGGTGGGGAGCGTGCTCGTGGCCGCCGGCATCCTGTGGGCCGAGGACAACCCGCTCGACCAGCAGCTCATCCGCGAGGCGCTCGCCCAGGTCGGGGGCGCGCCGCCCATCACCTTCGTGGCCGACGGCGTCGAGCTGCTGGAGCGCCTGCGGGTCCGCCAGCCGAGCCTCGTGGTGGTCGACCTCAAGATGCCCCGCATGGGCGGCCTGCAGGCCTTGGAGGCGCTGCGGCACCACCCCGGCACGCGCGGCCTCGAGGTGGTGGTGTTCACCTCGACCAACCGCCCGGAGGAGATCGCGGAGTGCCGCCGCCTCGGCGCCACCTGCGTCCAGAAGCCGCTCGACTTCGCCGGCCTCGCCCCTGCGGTTGCAGCCATCGTGGCGCGCATCCGGTCATGACCCCTGCCCGCGCCGCAAGCCCTTTCCTGGGGCAGGAGCATGGGCCGCGGTGACCGAGACGCTCCAGGAGAGGCAGGCGCCCGGCGGGCCCGCCTCCCCCCCAAGGCCCTGGCCCAGCGACCGCCCGGCCGAGGCGGTGCTGTGGGCGGACTTCCTGGAGAACGCCGCCGAGGGGCTGCACCAGGCCGACGGCGAGGGCCGCATCCTGTGGGCCAACCGCGCCGAGGCCGCCATGCTCGGCTACACCCGCGAGGAGTACATCGGCCTCCGCCTGGCGGACCTGCACGCCGACCCCGCGGTGCTGGAGGGCATCCTGGCGACGCTGCGCGCCGGCGGCCCGGTGCGCGGCCAGCCCGCCCGGCTGCGCGCCCGCAACGGCACCCTGCGCAACGTCGTCATCGAGGCCACCGCGCGCGTGGAGGAGGGCCGCCTCGTCCACACCCGCTGCCTCACCCGCGACGTCACCGACCAGGTGCGGCTGGACGAGGCGCGCCAGGCCGCCGCCAAGCTGCTCGACACCATGGCCGACGGCTTCCTGCACGTCGGGCGCGACTGGCGCATCACCTACGCCAACCCGATGGCGCGCGGCACGCGGCGGGAGACCAAGGAGCGCATGGAGGGCCGGGTGCTGTGGGAGGTGCACCCCCAGGTGCTCGGCACCCCCTTCGAGGGGCGCTACCGCGACGCCATGGCGGGCCAGCCCAGCACCTTCGAGGCCTACTACCCCGGGACCGGGTCGTGGTACGAGAACCGCCTGCTGCCCGTCGAGGACGGCTTCTGGCTCTACTACCGCGACGTCACCGCCCGCCACCAGATGGAGGCGCTGCTGCGCGCCCGCAACCACCAGCAGGCCGCCGTGGCGCGCCTCGGCCAGGTCGCCCTCTCCACCCGCCAGCTCAACGCGGTCCTCGACGCCGCGGTGCGCGAGGCGGCGCAGGCGCTCAACGTCGAGTTCTGCAAGATCCTCAAGCTGCGGCCCGAGGGGGACCTGCTGCTGCGCGCCGGCGTCGGCTGGCGGTCCGGCCTGGTGGGCACCCACACCGTCCCCGCCGGGCTGGAGTCGCAGGCGGGCTACACCCTGCAGTCGGGGGGAGCGGTCGTCGTCACCGACCTTGCCGGCGAGACCCGCTTCCACGTGACGCCGCTGCTGGCGGAGCACGGTGTCGCGAGCGGCATGGGCGTCACCATCCAGGGCCCGGAGCGCCCCTACGGCGTCATCAGCGTCCACACCGCGCAGCGGCGCGACTTCAACGAGGACGACATCCACTTCCTGCAGGCCATCGCGCACCTGCTGGCCGCCGCCATCGAGCGCAGCCACGCCGACCGCGAACTGCGCCGCCACCGCGACCACCTGGAGGAACTGGTGCGGGAGCGCACCCGGCTGCTGGAGGAGTCGAACCGCGAGCTGGAGGCGTTCAGCTACAGCGTCAGCCACGACCTGCGCGCGCCGCTGCGGACGATGGGCGGCTTCAGCGACCTGCTGCTGCACCGCCACGGCCCCCGGCTCGACCCCGAGGTGCGGGAGCTGCTGGGCCTCGTCCACGACGGCGCGCTGCGCATGGGCCGCCTCATCGAGGACCTGCTCGACCTGTCGCGCTTCCACCGCGTCGCCATGCAGCCCGAGGAGGTCGACCTCGCCGCGCTCGCCGAGGAGGTGGTGGCGGGGCTGCGCAGGCAGAACCCCGGGCGCGACGTCGAGGTGCGCGTCGAGCCGGGGCTGCAGGCGCGCGGCGACCCGCAACTGCTGCGCATCGTCCTCGACAACCTGCTCGGCAACGCCTGGAAGTTCACCGGCGCCACGCCCCGTCCCCGCATCGAGGTGGGCCGCGGCGCGACCCCGGACGGCCCCGCGTTCTTCGTGCGCGACAACGGCGCCGGCTTCGACCCCGCCTTCGCCGGCCAGCTCTTCCGCCCCTTCCACCGCCTGCACAAGCCGCACGAGTTCGAGGGCAACGGCATTGGGCTCGCCACGGTGG
>JAIVGU010000155.1 GCA_020201445.1 Halobacteriales archaeon | reverse complement strand
GGCGAGGGGGTGGGCTTCGCGGCGGGCGCGGGGTTGGCGGAGCAGCCGGACAGAAGGAGGAGGGCAATCGCAAGGGTCAGGATAGGGGGAAGGGCCACGCGGGAAAGCCCTCGTTGGGCCCATTAACCGCTTTGGTGACTCCATTGAAAACTAGGCGCAACAGCGAAGCAAAGGCTCCTTCGCGTGTCCGGGCGGCCCAATTCCTTCGTCGCCGTCCGCCGCCGCACCGGCGAGTCGTTGGCGCCGACGACCTGTCCTAGAGCGCGCTAAAGTCGTCTGGCGGCGCCGGTGTCTCGAACAGGCTGAAGGTGACCGTTCCATCGAAGAACGCGAAGATTCCTTCCCCCGTGAACGCAGCCCCCAACCGGAGCCAGGACTTGGCCGGCGGGAGTTGGGGCGGCAACCCCGGACAAGTTGTTGCCCTCGGCAATCCTTAATCCACGGGCCTTCGTCGCGCGCGCGTGCAGGAAGAGGCACCCACGGCGGGACTCCGGGGAGGCCAGGTGCGGGCCATCCTGGGCGCCCACGCCGCCCGCCGCACCGGCGCCGGCCTTCCCCCCGCGGACCCCAACGCGCTCGCCCCCGCGCCGCCCCTGCGCGAGGTGCTTGAGAGGCTGCAGCGCGAGAAGGGGGACGCCGCCGTGCGCGCGGTCGCCGCCGACTACGCGGCGCTGTGGGCGCGCACCTTCCGCACCCTCGTCGTCCACCTGCGCGGCCGCCCCGAGCGCGCCCTCTCGCTGTTCGCCGAGGAGGTCTACCCATTCCTGCGCGGCGACCGCCTCGCGGCCCGCGTCGAGGCGGTGGCGCCCGGCCGCGCCCGCCTCCTCCTGGCTCCCGGCCTGCCGGACGCCTACCTTGCCGGGCTCGCGGAGGCGTTCGCCGGCCTGAGCCGCGCCCGCGCCTCCTGCACTGCCTTGGGCAACGGCCTGTTCGAGGTGCGCTACAAGGTCGAGGGCGCCGACCGCCTGGCGCGGCTGAGCCAGAACCTCGCCTCGCTGCGCGTGCCGCTGCTGGTGGCGGCGCTGCTCTCCATGCTGCTCGGCATCGTCCTCGCCTCCCGCGAGGCCAGCGCCTTGGAGCCCTGGCGCGTCGCGGCGACCCTGCTGGGCGGCCTCGCCGCGCAGGCGGCAGCCAACGCCCTGCACGACCGCAACGGCCCCCACCCCGCCGGCCTGCTCGGTCCGGTGCGCCTCTCTGCGCGGGCCCTGCGCTCCATCCAGCTCTCCGGCTACGCGCTCGCCGGCGGGCTCGGGCTGCTGCTCGCGGTCGAGGCGCCCGCCGTCCTGGGGTTCGCGGCGGCCGGCCTCGCCGTGAGCGTGCTGTTCGGCCGCTTCCGCGAGCGGGGCTACGGACCCATCCTGGCCGGCGTCACCTACGGGCCGCTGATGGCGGAGGGCGCCCTCCACGCCGTCGCCCCCGGCGCGCACGACCACGCCCTGCACCTGCTGGAGGCGCTGGTGACGCTCCCGCTCGGCGCCCTCGCCGCGGCCATCCTCTACCTCGACGACCTCGCGGACCGCCCGCTCGACGAGGCCGGCGGCCAGCGCACCCTCCTCGTCCGCCTGCCCCGCCGCATCCACCTCGCCGGCTACGTCACGCTGCTCGCCGGCGGCCTCGGCACCCTCTTGCTCGTGCTGAACCGGTTCGCCCCCGCCGCGCAGCCCCTTGCCGCGGCACTCGCCCTCCCCGCCGCGGCCCTCGCCCTGAGCGTGCGCCGCAACCTCGACGACCCGCACGGCCTCGGCCCCGCCCGCCTCGGCACGCTCGCCCTGCTGGTGGCCACCGCCGCCCTCCTCACGCTCGCCCTGGTGCCGCCATGAGGGCCAAAAGCCGCGCAGCGGGTCCCGGCCCAGAGGTGCCCGCATGAGCCACCCCATCGCCGCCGCCTTCCCGCCCGCCACGGTCGCCCAGCTCGCCGAGGTGGAGCGCCGCCTCGCCGCGCAGGCGCAGAGCCGCGAGCCCCGCCTGGCCGGGTGGGCGCGGGAGTCGCTGCTGGCCGGCGGCAAGCGCGTCCGCCCGCTCCTGCTGCTGACGGCGTTCGAGGCGTGCGGCGGCGACAAGCTGGGCCCCGACGCGCGCGGCCACGCCCTCGACTCCGCCGTGGCCCTGGAGCTGGTCCACACGGCGAGCCTGGTGCACGACGACATCATGGACGAGGCCGCCGAGCGCCGCGGCCGCCCCAGCATCTACGCCGCCGCCGGCCGCGACGGCGCCATCCTGGTGGGCGACTTCCTCTTCACGCAGGCCTTCTCCCTCGCCGCGAGCCTGCCCAAGGGGGCGATGGCGCTCACCGCGGACGCCTGCCGCCGCCTCTGCGAAGGGCAGTTGCGCGAGCAGGCGCTGCTGGCCTCGGGCAAGCCGGACCGCGAGGCGTACGTCGCCGTCATCCGCGACAAGACCGCCGCGCTGCTGGCGGCCGGCTGCGCCATCGGCGCCACCATGGCCGGCGCGAACGAGGCCCA
>JAIVGU010000154.1 GCA_020201445.1 Halobacteriales archaeon | reverse complement strand
AGATGCCGCTTCCCGTGGCCATCACCAGGGGCAGCCCAATGGCGTTGGCGCCGCTGACGTGGCTGGAGGCAAGCTCGGAGGCGGGGGCGGGCAGGGACGGGGCCGCCGTCCATGTTGCGGTGGCAGGGTCGTATTCCTCCACGGTGGCCACGTTGATGCCGCCGCTGATGGTGCCGCCGATGACGTAGATGTGTCCCTCGCAAACGCCCGCCACGGCGTTGGAACGCGCAGTCGGCATCGCCACCCCAGGCAACCACACGCTGGTGGCTGTGTCGAAGATTTCCACCGTCGCCAGTTCGGCCACGCCGTCGTAGCCGCCCGCGACATAGATGAGGTCACCCAGGTGGGTGACCGAGTAGACGTCCATGCGCGCCGTGGGCATGGGAGGCCCGATGGCCCAAGTGTTGGTCACCGGGTTGTAGATTTGCAAGTCGTTCCAGGCATTGGCCGGCGTGCCGCAGTAGGGGGTGCCGCAGTCACGGCCACCGATGATGTAGATGAGGCCGTTGACCTCGGCGGCGCCCGCCCCCGCGCGTGGGTTGGGCATGGGCGCACCGGCGGTCCAGAGGTTCAAGGCGGGGTTGTAGATCTCCACCGTATCGCACACAGCGCCAGCCACGAAGGTCGGGGAGCACCCGACGTTGCTGCGGCCGCCGATGGCGTAGTGGAGGCCGAGCGCGGTCTCGCCCACCAGTTCTGAGCGAGGGACCACGGCAGGCGCCAAGGCCGTCCAGGTGTCGAGGAGCGGATTGTACACCTCCATGTTGGTGGAGTCTCCGATGAACGGCGAGAAGCCGTGACTGACGAAGAACAGGGGACCGATGAAAGATCCGGCGGCGCCCTCGCGGCCGGTGGGCATGGGCGCGCGCGTCGACCAACCCTCGGAGGTGGCGTGGGCGGCTGCAAGCGGCAGGCTGGGGACCAGAATCAGGAGGGAAAGGGTCGCCGCAGTGGCAATCCGGAGGACGGCAGGAGATGCGTTGCGCATGGGATTTCGCTCCTCCCGCCAAGCGGGGGGAATTGCAGGACAGCAATAAGCCGATTCGCGAAGAATGGGCAGGCCGACCAGCCACATTCGTGGATCTGCCGGGGGAGCACAATCCATTTTTCCAACCTTGAACTGCTCCCGGCATAGCCCAAGCCGAGAGGGAAGGGAGCTTACACCTGCACCATTACCTTCTATGCGCCGAGGTTGGCGGAATACTCGGTAGGCGGTTCGGCGATGACCGGCAATCTTGCCGCGAGCCCGCTCTGGATTTAGGGGAAATCCTCGAATCGTTTTTCTGAGTCAATGCTTTTCCATCCCGGACCATCACCAAAGCAATTGGCCGAAGGAGAGTGGCGGTCATTGGACACCTGGCAGGTGGATTCATGGGAACGACACTCAAACTATGCACCGCATTTGTCTTGATTGCGGCTTCGATGCCGACGGCTTCGGCGCAGCCTCCCGGGAACTACTCGGTCACGTTCGAGTCCCTGACGGCCTCGTACTTCGACTTCAAGGACGGCGTGGGCATCGCCGACCCGACTGACCAAAACAATCCTTGCACCGCATTGCTGCTGGGCCTGCGCGGCACCCAACCCCCGGCTGAGACCTGGGACGTTGACCAGAACATGGGCACCAACCTCAACGGGCCAGCCTTCGGCATTGCCCCTCTGATTGGACCCATGAGCCCCGCTGGCGGCTGGCTCCCCGACTCGGGGGGCCTCAATCTCGGTTTCCCCTGCCCCCCTCAACTTGGTTCGGGAGGGGGGAATCTCTGGCTGGTCTTCAGCGGCATGAACTGGCGCAGCGCCCAAGCCGACTCCGCGACCAATTTGTACCTGTGCAGCCAGATGACGTTCACGTCCAGCAGCCCCGGCTGCCTAGCGGTCCCGGATGCCAACATGCACCTGTGGGTCAGCGCCTGCACGAGTGCTGAATCTGCGAGCTTCAGCCACGACTACACCGACGGGAAAGGCAAGTACCTCGCTGGCCTGCCGTTTGACACGCTGGGCCTCAAGAACGACATGATCAATTGCCCTGTTCGCCGCTCGATTGACTACACCAACACCATCCAGGACTTCACTGCAGGCGGCGCCAGCCAGACGTTTGACATCATCAAAAACGATGCGGTCGTGACCGCAGGCTCAGGCACCACCTACATGGCAATCTGTTGGCGCATCACTTACCTGAACTTCTCGGACCCGCTGGCGCCGACCTCGGAAATGGCGCAGACCCACGACTGGAAACTCATCCTTGACCTGAACGACGCTGGCGGCCCGGCAGGCTGGCTTTCCACCTTGCAGCTCCACTACGGAGGCCAACAGCCCGGCGACAGCGGCATCGGCGCCACCACCGCGCTGCGCGGCTTCTACAGCGATGATGCAGGCTACAGCAACAGCGTCTCCGACGGCCAGAACGGCCCCGGCCCCTGCACCAACGGCCCCAGCTACTTGACCAAGCTGAAGGAACCAAGTCCGCTCAT
>JAIVGU010000334.1 GCA_020201445.1 Halobacteriales archaeon | reverse complement strand
GTCTTGCCCTTGAGCGCGTCGCGGGCGCGGAACGCCTCCAGCACCTCGCCGTCCTGGTGCTCCTTGAGCTTGGCGACCCACTTGTCGACGGTGTGCAGCAGCAGCGTCTCCAGGTCGGTGATGCAGGAGTCGCAGCCGAGGATGTCCTCCAGCGTCGCCGCCTGCTGGTCGAGGGGGGTGGGGAAGCGGGCGGCGGGGCCGTTGACGTTGACGCCGATGCCAGCCACCAGGAAGTCGAGCTTGCTGCCGGTGGACTCGGCCTCGACGAGGATGCCGGCGACCTTGCGGCCGTCCACCCAGACGTCGTTGACCCACTTGAGGCGGGGCTCGGCGCCGGCGACCTCCAGCGTGTCGGCGACGGCGTTCCCGAGGGCGAGGGTGGCGAGGTGCGGGTCGGGCAGGTCGCGCAGGACGAAGCTCAGGTAGAGGCCGCCCGGCGGCGCGTGCCAGCGCCGGTCGTGGCTGCCCCGCCCGGCGGTCATCTCCTCCGCCACGACGGCCCAGCGGTCGGGGGCGCCGGCGCGGGCCTTCTCCTTCGCGATGTCCATGGTGGAGGGGACGCTGCCGACGCGCTCGACGGTCCAGGCGCCGCTCATGCCCGGCTCCCGTGCCGGTTGAGGGCGGCGTGGCCGTGCGCCTCCCCCACGGGGGCTTCGCACAGCTCGATGAGGACGCCGCCGGTCTCCCTCGGGTGGAGGAAGGCGATGCGCTTGCCCTCGGCGCCGCGGCGGGGCTCCTGGTCGATGAGCTGCACGCCCAGGCCCTTGAGCCGCCGCAGCTCGGCGTCGAGGTCGTCGACGCGGAACGCGATGTGGTGCAGGCCGGGGCCGCGCTTGGCGAGGAACTTCCCCACGGGCGTGTCGGGTCCGGTGGGCAGCAGCGCCTCCACCACGGCGCCGTGCGCGACGGGGAAGAAGCGGGTGGTCACGCCCTGGTCGGCGACGGTCTCGTCGTGGCTGGCCTTGAGGCCGAGGATGCGCTCGTAGATGCGGCTCGCGTCGTCCAGGGAGTTCACCGCGACGGAGACCTGGTCGACGCCCAGGATGGCCATGGGCCGGGGACCCGGCTCCGGCTCATGGCTGTTGCGACGCGGGGCGCGGCAGGAAGCCCACCGCGAGCCCCACCACCAAGACGGCCAACGGCACCCACGCGGGCAGCGGCACCCCCATCGCGATGAGGCCGACGAGGGCGAGGCTGGCGGCGCCCGCCCAGCGCAGGCGGTGCAGGGGGATGGGGATGGGCAGCACGGCGGCCAGCGTGATGCTGAACCACGCGACCCCCGCCGCGACGAGGGCGCCTAGGAGGGAATCCACCGCAGCGCCACCTCCAGCACGGCGGCGCCGGCCACGGCGAGCGGGGCGAGCGGGACGCCGCGCAGCGTCGGCACCCGCAGCCCGCCCACCTCGGCCGCCACCAGGAACAGCGCGACGCCCGCCGCCTTGGGCAGGACGTGCAGCGCCACCGCGTTGCCCAGCGCCGTGCCGAGCCACGCGGAGGCCACGGTGGCGGCCACGGTCACGACGCCGAGCAGCGCGAGCGAGCGCAGGCCCTCCCTGCCGGGCCGCCCGCCGAACGCCTGCCGCGCCGCCAGCCAGGAGCCGGCGCCCGCGATGACCGTCAGGCCGACCACGACGGCGCCGCCGAGGCTGGAGAGCTGCCCGCCGGCCGCGAGGACGACGAGCGAGCCGTCCACGGTGCTGAGCAGGGTCAGCAGGTAGAGGTTCGCCACCCGGGGCCGCGTCACCCCCGCCGCCGCTGCCGGCAGGCTGGGGGGCCGCACCACCTCGCGGTCGGAGGGGTCGCGCGGGGCGCGGGCGGGGTCGGGCATCGGGGTGTGGGAGAGCTTGGGCTGGTTGTTCATGGGGACGCACCTCACGACGCCAGCAAGCGCCCGAGTGTGCGTCACTCGTGCTTGCAGGCGTCAAAAACGGGGGCGCCCTGCTTGCGCTGGCACATGCGCATCGCGCACTTGCTCAGGCCGGGCAGGGAGCCCACGAAGCCGTGTAGGGCAAGGACTGGTTCTTGAAGCTCACTGCGCAACGCTGCGCAAACCGCAGCCTGGGAAGTTCCTGCTGCGGAATCCGGCGCTTGTTGTCCTGGCTTGGCGGCTCCACTCACCGCATCGCGCCAGCCGACCTGCTTGGCGGTGAGGCATCACGTGAGGTGCAAGGACATCCCGCCTGGGGCAACCTTGGAGGAAAGCCTACGCCCCGCGCCGCCGAAGGGCAGGCATGCCCGGCGCACGCTACGGCGACCCGAAGGAGTTCAAGGGCCGGCAGTACCACGGCATGAAGGTCGGCGGCGTGCACAAGTGGGACTACCCAGACGGCGTGTGGGAGGAGCGCAAGCTGGACCCGCAGCGCTGGCAGGTGACGTTCCGCTCCCTCAAGCGCCGCAGAGGGCGCGCCCCACGCGGCTCCGGTGCAGGCGTGGGCAGCGGCTACCACTGGCTCATCGTCGCGCACCAGT
>JAIVGU010000153.1 GCA_020201445.1 Halobacteriales archaeon | reverse complement strand
ACGTTGCGCCGCACCGTGCTTGGCATGGGCGCCCCCATGCACCAACTCCACATATACACACATACACAAAGCCTATGAATTGTGTGGATATACACACACCTGTAGGCGACCGAGATGGACCTGACCCCTTGGGCCGACAGCCGCACCCCCGCCCTCGCAATCGTGGCGCGGGGCGACCAAATCCAGGCCAACACGGACGGCTCCTTCACCGTCCGCTCGCAGAGCCACCCGGAGACGGCCTACGCCGTCACGGGCGACTCCTGCCGGTGCATCTTCCACACCGAGACGGGGGCGGCTTGCATCCATCTCCTTGCCGTGCGCCTTCGCGCGGAACTCCAAAGGGGCGTGTTGGGCGTTGAGGCGAAGCGGACTCCTCCCTGCCCGCAGGGCTGTGGAGGCTCCGTCGTGCGCGACGGCAAGCGCCGCGCCAAGAGCGGCACCGTGCAGACCTACCTCTGCCGTGGCTGCGGTGCCCGCTTCACCGACCGCGAGGGCTTCCAGAACAAGCGCAGCGAGCCGCGCACCATCGCCCTCGCGCTGGACCTCTACTTCCGGGGCCTGAGCGTCCGCAAGGTCGCCGACCATCTTGCCCAGGTCCATGGGCTCAAGGTCGGCCATGTGACCGTGTATCGGTGGGTCGTCCACTACTCACGCCTAACTGCGGAATGGATGGACGGGCAGGGCGCCACGACCGGCACCCGCTGGCACATGGACGAGACGGTGGTGAACGTCAATGGCGCCCACCGCTACCTCTGGAACGTGCTGGACGCCGACAGTCGGTTCCTCCTGGCGACCCATGTAAGCAAGAACCGCTCGCTGGCCAACACGCGGGCGCCCATCAAGAAGGCCAAGAAGGTCGCCAGCCAGCGCCCCACTGAGGTCTTCACGGACGGCATGATGGCCTACCCCTTGGCTGTCGGCAAGGAGCTTGGCCGCCACGGCCCGGGCGCCCGCAACGGGTGGGTGAGCCCCCACCGCCGCGTCCCGTCGATTCGCGCCGCCGAGTCCAACAACCGGATTGAGCGGATGCACGGCAGCCAGAAGGAGCGCACGAAGGTCATGCGGGCGTTCGACAACGACCGGGGCGCCGCGACACTCGCCGAGGGCTGGCGGGTCCACTACAACCTTGTGCGCGACCACCAAGCGCTCGGCAAGACCCCTGGCGAGGCCGCTGGCCTGCCGCCGCTGGTCGGCTTCCGGTGGCTGGAGGCCATCAAGGCGGCATCCCGCGAAGTGGAACAGGCCAAGGAGGGCGCCTCAAATCCCGCGACTTAGAACAGAACCAGCAGACGCCAAAGTATTTGTATGTGAATTACGCATACTGTAATGCATGGGCGTAGTGAGCATCCGTCTCAATGACACGGACGAGACGTTCCTGCGGGACCACAAGATGAACATCAGCGAGTTGGCACGGGAGGCAATCCACAGGGAAGTGCTCCGCCTGAGGCTGGACGAGCAGGAGCAGTTCTTCGCCAGCATGCGAAAGGTTCCCAGCCAGCCTGTGGAGAAGACCCTCCGCGAGATGCGTGATGGCCGCTACTGAAGCCTTCGTCGTGGATGCCTCGGCGTTTGCCAAGGTGTTCCTGGAGCAGCCGCAGTCGCCAGCCTTCCGGGAATGGCGCAGGAAAGCCCTCGTCCGTGGCCACCGCCTGCTTGCCCCGACCCTGCTTCCCTACGAACTGGGGAATGTCCTTCTGCGTGAGTTCAAGGGGGACCGCGGCAAGTGGGAACCGGCCCTGACCGAAATCTTGCTCGGGGTGCTTCTTGAGCTGCCAAGCTTCCCTCAGGTGTTCCTGGCCGCCGAAGGCCTGACGTTCTACGACGCCTCCTACCTGGCGTTGGCCCAGGAGCACGATGGCACACTGGTCTCTTACGACCGCGACCTTCTTGGGCGGGCCACCAAAGCGGGATGCCCGGTCCTGTCCCCGGGGGCCAAATGACCAGTCTCCGCATCCGCAACGCCACCATCGTCACGCAGGACGACGCCCGCCGCACCGTGCAGGGCGACCTCTACTGCGAGGACGGCCGCATCGTCGCCGTCGGAACCCCCGACGCCAAGCGGGAGGCCGACCGCGAGCTTGACGGCACGGGGCAGGTCGTGCTGCCCGGCCTCATCAACCTGCACACCCACCTCGCGATGGGGCTGCTGCGCGGCATCGGCGACGACATGCCGCTGGAGACGTGGCTCAAGGAGCGCATCTGGCCCGCCGAGGACCGCATCACGGAGCCCCTCATGCGCGCCGGCGTCGAGTTGGGCCTCGCGGAGATGGTCGCCTCGGGCACCACATCGTTCCTCGACATGTACTGGATGGAGGAGAGCGTCGTGGCGCCCGCGTGCCGCTCCATTGGTGTGCGCGGCTGGCTCGGCGAGGGCTTCGTCGACGTCGGCCAGACCAACGCAGGAGAGCCCAACCGCAAGCTCGCGCCGCTGGAGCGCTTCGTCAAGGCGGCGAAGGGCGACCCGCTCGTCACG
>JAIVGU010000197.1 GCA_020201445.1 Halobacteriales archaeon | reverse complement strand
CCCGCACGCCCGGCTTCAGCAGCGAGGCGGTCCAGGTGACGCTCACGGCGGAGTCCACGAACGGCAACATTGCCGTCAAGTCGGCGTAGCCCCCCGCTGGAAAATACAGATTTCATGGAAAGACGGAGTCAGTTCTCCTTGCGATCCATGGTTCAGGTGGTCGGTGCCGCCACCTTCGGCCGGTCGTCCAGGATGGCCACCACGTCCAGGAATTCGACCTTCGTCGGCACGCCGAGCCGCGCCGACAGCGACGGCACGGTGCGCCCCTCGTCGCCGCCGACCATTTCCTTGATGTAGGTCCCCGACTCGGCGCGCACCCGCACCGAGAAGCGCACGCCCGGCGATTCCTGCATCCCCTCCAGCGTCACCGCGTGCAGGGTGCGGCGGCGCACCAGGTCGGCGCGGCGGTGGCTGACGCGCTCGGGGGTGCGCTGCTCCAGCACAGCCCCCACCAGGGAAGCGCAGGCGGCCTCCACGGCGGCACGCTCCACGGGGGCCTGCGCGAGGCAGTGGGCGAGGTACTCCTTCTCGTACTCGCCCTCCTTGATGGCGGCGACCTCCTCCTTCCTGGCCAGCCGCAGGTCGCGCACCGCCACCCCCGACCGCGCGGTGTGGGCGTTGATGCTGCGCTCCAGTTCGGCGAGGTCGGCGGCGCGGCGGCGCGGGTCGCGCAGCTCCAGGATGAAGGGGCGGCCGGTGCCGAGCATGAGGGCGTCGATGTCCTCGCGGCCGGCGCCGTGGAACGAGTGGCCCGTCGCGCCGAACAGCGGCTCGGCGGGGTCGCCGATGGCGTCCTCGACCGACTCTGCGTAGGTGACGCCGGTGTCGTTGCACCGCCAGCAGCCGCGGCCGGTGCAGTCGCGGCAGGGCCAGTGGGTCTGCGGAATGTCGCGGCGCAGCTTGTTGTAGCGGCCCTTCACGTAGACGGCGTTCGCCTCCGCGTTGCAGGACCAGTAGCGGGTGTCCACCTCCAGCACGAGGTCGGGCGTGCCCTCGGGGTCGGTGCGGGCGCCCGTCTGCGCGGCGATGGCGGCGGCCAGCCAGCGGTTCGCCTCGGTGCGGATGTTCTCGCCCACCTTCTCCTGCTTCATTGCCTGCGAGATTTCTTTCTCCAGGCCTTCGCAGGGGCCGGGGAACTTGGTGCCGACCTGGAACGTCGCGAACTCGTAGCGGGAGGCGGCGTCGAGGGCGCAGGCGAGCCACTTCCCCGCGTCGGCGAACGCGCCCTCGCAGACAGGGCACTCCTTCTCCGGGGCCTCGGGCCAGGTGCGGACCTCAGCCGCCTTGGCACGCTGCGGCTCCGCGCCGGCGGCCCCGATGAGGCGGCGGCCCAGGCAACGGTCGCACAGGACACGGCACGCCTCGACCACGGTGGACTCCACGAAGCGGCCCAGGAGGCGGCGCCCTTGAGTCTTTGCGTCAGCGGCGGATGGAGTCCAGGTCGATGCCGGCCTCCTTCAGGAGCTTGGCAACAAGCTTGGCCGGAATCTCGTGGCCGTGTCGTGGCACCACAGTGGTGCTGCCATTGGGATGTTCGTAGAAGATGTGGCCGCCGGTTTGGCGCTTGGGGTGGAAGCCGTGCTGCCGCAGGAGGCGATGGACCTCGCGGTAGGACATGGGCGGGACCTTCGGGACCATGCCGTCACGCTTCGACGCTGACCCGCTCGATGGTGATTGCCGTGGGCGGCCCCTTCACCGACAGGTAGAGCTCGATGGCATCGCGGATGTGCCGCAGGGCCTCTTCCTTGGTGGCACCAAACGTGTGGCAGCCAGGCATTTGGGGGACGTCGGCGATGATGCTGCCATCCTCGTCCTCCTCAAGGACCACAAAGAAATCCACGGGTTGGGCATGGTGTGCTTGAATCTTAACACCTCGGCCCAAGGACCCATTGCCCCGGTTTGGGGCTGTGGGGAGGTGCGGTGGATTCGCACACGGGTTGGCCTCGGCTTCTGCGCGGCAGAATCCCGCCGCTTATACAATCCCGGGGCGGATGTGCCCCATCCATGGCACCCGACCCCGCCATCACCCCCCAGGAAGCCATGGCCGCCCTCGCCTCCGTCAAGGGCTACCGCGAACGCCTCACCGCCCAGGCCGCCGGCATCGTCTGGATGGTGTGGGGCCTGGTGGTGCTGGCCGTCGGGCTCGCCACCTTCTACGGCAGCGACCACGCCCGCGAGGAGGTCAAGCCGGTCGCCTTCTCGCTCATGGCGGCCGTGGTGGCGGCGGGCGCGCTGCTGACCAACGCCGTGTGGCGCGCCCACGCCCTGGAGACCGAGTCGCACGCGCCCTGGGTCCCCTACGCCGCAGGGCTGGGCACCTTCGCCGCCGTCGTCGGAGGCGTGGAGTTGGTCGACTGGCTGCTTTCGGAAGTGCTGCACAGCCAAGCGGGCCGCACGCCGCTGGGCTTCGCGCCGCTCAACCTCCTGGCCGCCGTCGGCGCCCTCGCCATCGCCCTGCTGCAGCGCCGCCGCGTCTCGCCCGCGCCAGGCTTCGTCGCCGCCGCCGCGCTGTTCGCCGTCTACCTCGTCGCCAAGTTCGGCGCCTGGGACTCCAGCTACCACGCCTACTTCGCCAACAGCGCGTGGGCCGGCCTCGACCTCCTTGCCTACTTCGCCGTCGGCCTGCGCACCTGGGTCCGCGGGTGAGCATGGACCTCCCCGAGGCGCTTGAGGTCCTGCACCAGCCGGTGCGCCTGCGGCTGATGGCCCTGCTGCACGCCCGCGGCGACGTCGGCGCGGCCGGGGCGCGCGAGGCTCTCGGGGCCACGGCCGGCAACCTGGACGCCCACGCGCGCCGGCTGGAGGAGGCCGGCTTCCTCGCGGCACGGAAGGAGCTGCTGCGTTCCGGCTTCGAGGCGCGCTACCGCATCACGCCCGCAGGGCGCGCCGCGTTCGAGGCGTACCTGGCGTGGCTGGAGGAGTTCCTGGCGAAGGCCCGTGATAAGCCATAGTCAGCGGCGCACCGAGTTGGGGTCGATGCCGGCGTCCTTCAGGATTTTGGCGACCAGTTTGGGGGCGACGTCATGGCGGTGCCGGGGGACCACGGTCTTTCGGCCGTCCAAGTGGCGGAACGTGACGTGGCTGCCGGCCTGCCGGAGTTCATGGAAGCCGTGCGCGTGGAGGAAACGCTGGACCTCCCGGTAGGACATCGCAGGGATTTTCGGGACCATGCCGTCACGCCGGGACCTGGATGTACTCGACTCCGAACAGCTTCGACGGCACGACATCCTCGTCCTGTAGGTAGAGTTCGATGGCCTCGCGGATGTTGGCGAGTGCCTCCTGCTTGTCCTTGCCTTGCGTATGGCAGCCGGGAAGTTGCGGCACGTCCGCGATGATCCAACCGCTTTCGTCTTGCTCCAAGACGACGAGGAACTCCATGGCGTGCGTATGCGATGGCGGAATCTTAACACCTCGGACTGGTGAGGTTTCGTCCCTTCTTGGCCACCATGGCTCACAGGTTGGCGTACGCAGGAACCAACGGCCCCAGCTCCAGGGTCAACTGCCACTCCGCGCGGCACGAACATTCCACGCTGTCCAGGCATTGGCGCAGGTACTTCTTGTCCTGCGTCGCCTTGTATTTCTTGAGGTAGCCCGCGACGGTCTCGTCGCACTGGCCGCAGTTGTGGGCGCCGCGGTCCTGGCCGCTGGCGATGACGTCCGACTTGAGCATCCCCTGGAAGCCGGCCTCCTCGGCGGCGGCGCGGCCGTCGTGGAGGGCCTGCACGATGGTCCACAGCCACGGCGGGCGGTAGCTGCCGCGCTTGTAGAGGGCGTCGACGACGGTGTTGCCCTGCACGTTGGTGGGGTTGAGGCTGACCATGTTGGCGTTGGGCGCCGCGGCGACGATGGTGCGCGTGCTGTCGACGAGCGCGTCCGACTCCTTGAGGAACGGCGGCTTGCACATCAGGTAGGCCTTGACGGAGACGTCGTGGCGGCGGCAGGCGGCGGCGGCGGTGGCGAAGGTGTGGAAGCCGTGGCCCTTGTTGACGGAGTCGCGCAGGACGAGGTCGTTGCAGGATTCGACGCCGATGCCGATCTCCAGCTTCTGCGTCAGCCCTTGGAGCGCCGCGAGGTTCTCGTCGGTGACGAAGCCGGGCAGGCTCTCGAACGCGACCTTCTTGGGGCCCTTGCCGACGATGGCGAGGATGGCCTTCTGCGCGCCGGGCATGACCTCGAAGCGGTCGAGGAAGGAGCCCGAGGTGTAGATTTTCACCAACTCTTCCCCGGCGTAGCGCTTCCAGGCGCGCTCGAACTGCGCGACCAGCTGCTCCTCGGTGACCTTGCTCCACGCGGAGTCGTTGGCGTAGCCGCACATCGTGCAGCCGCCGGCCAGCGCCCACGTGCAGCCGCGGGTCTTGAGGATGACCACGAACGCCTTGCAGGGGCGGCTGTCGAGGATGTCCTCCTCGCTCCAGCACTTGATGTACTCGGTGAGGTCGCCGGGGTCCCAGCGCATCGCGATCTTCTGCCGGATGGCGCGCGCCTCGGCGTTGAGCTCCTTGTTGACGACCTCGTAGTCCACGACCTTGAGCGCCGAGGTCTCGACGGAAAGCTCGCTCACGCCTGCACCTCCGCGACGGCAACGGCGGGGACCGGTTTGGCTTCGGCGTGGTGGCGCAACGTGACGGCGACGCCGCGGCGCAGGTGGGTCATCTCGTCGGCGCTCATCTGGGCGACGCCGGAGCCGCGCACCTCATCGCCGCACAGGACGACGACCTCGTCGCCGGCGCGCACGTCGGGGTCCGCGGAGGTGACGCCGACGGCGAACAGGCTGCTGGTCTTGCGCAGCGGGAAGTCCTGGATGAAGACCCGCTTGGTCTGATGCGCGGCCAACATCTTCGCGCCCTCCAGGGTGAGCGACAGCACGCCGCGGTCGGGTGTGGTCATGCCGACCTGCACGCCGTTGCGCTCCAGCTTGAGGAAGGGCATGCGGCCGTGCGTCGTGGCGCCGGCGGTCATCGCGGCGGCGACCTCGGGGCCGAACTGGAACGAGGCCAGGGCGCGGAGGTCCTCCAGCTTGCGGGCCTTGCCGACCGCCCAGGCGTCCACGGGGCCGACGATTCCCTTGAGGCGCGCCAACTCGTCGGCGAGCCGCTTCAGGTCTTCCTGGCTGGTCGGGTGGTGCAGGCAGGTGTGCCGCGTGGTCTCGGGCAGCAGGTGGCGCAGGACGTCGAAGGTCGCCTGCCCCATGTGGACGACGACGTGGTCGTAGTCGTGCTTGCTCAGCAGCGCGGAGAGCTGCTCCTTGACGATGGCCTCCTCGTCGCGCAGCCAGTGGCCCGTGACGGGGATGTCGTACTGGTTGGCCGGGTAGGCTTCCTCCAGGTCGCGCGGCACCAGTCCCAGGGGGGACGTGACCATCGCCTCGTGCAGGATGGGGCGGAGGCCGGACTCGTCGAGGACGCGGGCGAAGGCGCGGTGGCTGCGGCTGGTCTTGTAGGGCTTGCGCTGGCTGCACGGCAGCAGCACCAGGACCTTGGCGGAGCGGGGCGGCTCGTAGGCGTCGCGCAGGCGGCGGCGGAACGCCTCGACCTCCGGCATCCAGAGCGAGTCGCCGGTCATGGCGGGCAGCGGTGTCGCGCGGTGGCGGGGCGTGGCCGCCTCGAGGTAGTGGTGCTCGCGGTCCATGCGGCGCAGCAGCTCGACGCTCGCGGCCTTGCTGTAGGCGCGGCGCTCGGCGAGGGCGCGCAGGGTTCCCTTGGCGATGGCGTGGCGGACCAGCTCCAGTTCACGGCGGGCGGCCTCCAGGTTGTGCGCGGCGAGGCGCGCGGTGTCCCACGGGGTGCCGTCGCCAAGGACGTGGGCGGCCTCCGTGGCGGGGAGCGGCCCGTCGGCGGTGAGGGCCTGGCCTCGCGTGGCGGCGAGCAGGAGCGGGCTGGCGTCGAACAGGTCCACGCCGAGGTACACCCACAGCGCGTAGTCCTCCGGCGTGCCCAGGGCGGGGGCCCAGAGCAGGCGGCCCGGGGTGGCCTCGCGGCGGGCCTGCGCCAGCGTCGTGGCCATCGACTTGGGGTTGCGCGCCCAGCCGCCGGCGTCGTGCAGGACGCACAGCTCGGGGCCGACGGAGAGGACTTGCACTTTCGTGGTGGGCGCCGGCTGGGGGGCGGGCACGACGAGGGTGTGCGTCTGGGCCACGGGGTAGAACCAGGTTCCCCCGGCGGCCAGCTCGACCACGTCCTTGCGGCCCGTGGGCTTGGCGGCCACGACGCACTGCGCCCACGGCGGCGCGGCGGCCAGGGAGGTCTCCGGGAACACCAGGCCGGGCGTCCGCACCGTGGCCCCTGCTTCCGGGGTCCATTCCATGACGCGGCCACGCCCGTCGCCGGCCTTCAGGTCGAGCACGGATGCGCCCAGGGGTTCCCCTCTAATAGGCTTCAGGTGGGAGCCCCTGGAAGGGAAGGGACCCGGGAGGGACGGGGCTCGCCTACGGCTGCTCCCAGACGGTCACCTCAAGCGAGAACTTGACGGCGGCGGTCAACGGAACGCGGCTGTACGCCAGCGCCGTCCAGGTGCAGTCGCAGAAGGAGCCCAGGGCGCGGGATTCCAGGGCCATCGTGCTGGGGGAGTCGGGGCTGCCCAGCGTGCCGTTCATGTTCTCGTGCCAGCCGGCCGGCGGGTCGGTCCACGTCAGGGCCGGCAGGTTGCCCACGCAGGGGACGACCAGTACGCAGAGGCCGTCCGTCCCGGGTTCGGCAAGGACGACGTCCAGGTCCTGCGCGTGGTCCGCGCTCGAATAGGTGAGGATCGCCTCGACGCGCACCGTCTGGGGGGTGATGGGCACCTCCAGGGGCGGGTCGCCGACGATCCCGCTGACGCCCGCCATCGTCGAGCGCCCCTCGGAACGATAGACGTGGGGGACTGGAGGCGGCGGGGTTGCGTTGGACCCTGGCCCCTGCGCCGCGGGACTGGAGCCCGGGTTCGGCTGGGATGCGGTGGCACCTCCCCCCTCCCCTGCGGGTGGGGATGCTGGGCCGCCGTCCCCCAGGCAGCCAGCCAGGAGGGAAAGCGTGAGGAGCAGGCAGAGTGCGACGGAGTTCGCCATGAGCTGAGCGCGGCTTCTGCCTTGATAAGCAGGTTGGCGGGGGCGTGGTTCCGGCGCTACTTGCCGCGGCGCGCCGGCCTGGCGGCCTTGCGGGGGGTCTTGCGAGCGGATTTCCTGGCCGCCTTGCGGGCCGTCTTCTTGCCCTTCCTGCCCGTCGCGTCCTCGCGCAGCCAGGGCGGCGGGATGCCGTGGGTGGGGACCGCGAGCCTCTCCAGGTTGGCCTTGACGCGGCGCATCGGCTGCGCCTTGCGCTTCCAGCGGGCGATGCGCTTGGCCGTGAGCGGCTGGCCCACGACGGTCTGGTCGACGCCGGCGAGGTACTTGGCGACCTGCTTGGCGAGGTCGTCGGGCTTGCGGCGCTTGAGCTCGTCGATGCCGGAGACGCCGGAGCGGGCGAGCGCCTCGGCGAACTGGGGGCCGATGCCGCGCACCTTGATGAGCTCGGCCTGCGCCTGCCACTTGCGCACCGTCTTGCGCGGCACCTGGAGGCGGGCGGCGATGCGGCCAGGCTGGGCCACGTTCAGGAGCCCGGTGGTCGTGACGCCCATCGCCTCCAGCTTCTTGGCGTAGGTGGGGCCGATGCCCTCGATGTCGATGACGGGGTGGTTGTCGCCCGGGTAGATGCGGGCCGGCTTGCGGCGGGCGCGGCGGCGCGGCTTGGCGGACGGCGCGGCGCGCGTGGGCTTGCTGGGCGCGGGGCGGGCGGAGGGCACGCGCTGGGCGCGGTGGACCTGCCGCAGGGCGCCGTCCGGCTCCCACGCCTCGACCGCCTGCTCCCGCTGCGTGCGGGGGGCGGGCGCCGCGACGGTCTCGGTGGTGAGGGTGGCCACGGGCTCGACGGGGCGGTAGATGTGCTCGACCACGGGCTGCGTGGACGCGGGCGCCGCCTCGGCCTTGCGGCGCCGGAAGAAGCCGCGCTTGGGCTTCCCGGCCTTCGTCTCCGCCTCGGCCAGCGGAGCCTCCTGCGCCTCCTGGAGCGGAGCCTCGGATTCGGAGCCGATGATGCGGTCCACCCGGGACTCGTCGAACGGGACCTCCTGCAGTTCCCCGCCGCGCTCCTCGGTGAGGGCGAGCTGCCGGCTGCCGCCGCGCCCGTAGGCGACGACCTGGTTGCCGCGCTCGGTGGTGTAGAGGGTGCGGCGGCGGCCCAGCAGCTGCGACGGCGCGGGCGCCTCCTCGGGCAGCGGCTCGGCGGCGGGGGCTGCGGGGAGGGCGGGGCGCGAGCGGGCAGCGGCCTTCTTCTCGGCGATGCGGGCGCGCGCCTCGGCGTCCCAGTGGAGGTGCTTGACGGGGCCGGGCTCGGTCACCAGCTCCAGGCGGGGAACGAACGGGGCGGGCGCCGCTGCCTCGGGGACGGTGTCCTCTTCGCCCACGGGCTCGCCGCCGCCCTTCCTGCGGGACTTGCGGGCCTCCTTCTGGGCACGCCTCTCGGCCTCGGCGGCGGCCTTCTGCTCGGCCTTCGCCAGCCGGGCCTGCCCCTTCTGGAGTTTGCGTTCCTCGCGCGTCGCGTTTGCCATGGCGTCGCACCATGGCCGCCGCCGTTGAAATACACTCCCGTCGCCTCGGATGGTCGCCTCTTATGGGAAGACCCGTTGGCGGCGGCGTGCGCGTCCTGGTCTGCAACCGCTCCGACACGGCGAGCGTCAACCTGCGCGACCGCGTCCTGGAGGGCGGCGACTGGGAGGTGACCAACCGCCGGTTCCGCGGCGCCATCGTGTGGTCGCAGAGCGAGGCGCTGCTCGTCGAGGTGGAGGGGCCGACCATCACGGACGAGCGGCTGGACCTCGACCTGCGCGCCATGAACCTCCCGCTGCGCGACGTCTGGTTCCTGAGCAGGCACGCCGCGGCGTCGGGGCAGCCGAGCCTCACGGTCCACCCCATCGGCAACCCGGGGCCCGCCCGCTTCGGCGGCCAGCCGGAGACGTTCAGCCCCGCCGCGGCCCGCGACATGGGCGCGCTGCTCCGGCGCATCAAGCACCACGCCACCGCCGCGCGGCTGCCGCACCAGGTGACGCACGAGGGCACCCACCACGGGCCCCTGATGACGCTGCCCAGCCTGTTCGTGGAGATCGGGTCGGACG
>JAIVGU010000012.1 GCA_020201445.1 Halobacteriales archaeon | reverse complement strand
CCCCCGACCCCCGAGACGACCGCCCCCGCCGCCGAGGTGGCCCCTGCCCCCCCGGTGCCGAACCCAAACGGCCCCAAGCCGGGGATGAAGAAGGAGGAGCTCCAGTCGAAGGCGAACCTGCTGCGCCGGGAGCGCGACCGCCTCAACGACGAGGCGCGCAAGCACGCCGAGGAGCGCGACGGCTTCAACGCCGAGGTGCGCGGCCTCGTCAACCAGGCCAACGAGCACAAGAAGCGCCGCGACGAGCTCAACGAGGGCGTCAAGCGCTCCAAGGAGCTGCGCGACGAGGCCAACAAGGCCGCGGACGAGGCGCAGAAGTCCGCCGACCTGCTGCGCCGCGAGCGCATGCCCGACGGCAACCCCGGCGAGTCGATTGCCAAGCTCAAGAAGGAGGCGCGCACGCTGGAGATGCAGCACATGACCGTGGTGCTGACCCCCGCGAAGGAGAAGGCCCTCATGGAGCGGCTCAAGGAGATCGGCAAGCTCATCCGCAGCAAGGAGAGCACGCTGCGCTCCGACCCCGAGCTGAAGGCGGCCCTCGAGACCGCCGACCAGCTCAAGGAGAAGGCCGAGAAGTCGCACGCCAAGGTCGGCGAGATGGCCGAGAAGGCGCAGGCCGAGCACGACGCGATGATCAAGCTCTACAAGGAGTCCGACAAGCTGCGCAAGAAGGCGGACAAGCTGCAGGAGAAGTTCGTCATCGCCAAGATGGAGGCGGACAAGATCCACAAGACGTACATCGAGTTCGTCAACGCCATCCACGAGATCGAGGACGCCGCCGCCGGCACCCCCGGCGCCCGCGGCGAGGGCAGCCAGGCCCGCAACGAGGCGGCCGCCGAGATGGTGTTCCAGAAGTTCAAGGCCGGCGAGAAGCTCTCCACCGAGGACCTGCTCACGCTGCAGAAGGCTGGGCTTCTGTAGGCCGCTTCCCCGGCGCCCCCAGGCCGAGCCCCAGCGCCGGCTCCGCGGGCCTGGGGCGCGCGGCGTAGGCCACCTGCCGCCCCACGGCGCGCGCCTCGGCCAGGCCCTCGCGCACCAGGGCGGCGAGCCTCTCCTGCGTCGCCGAGCGCCCCCAGCCCCACGCGGCGCGGGCGTGCCGGACGGCGTCGCGCTGCAGCGTGCCGGGGTGCTCCAGCAGCCAGGCGTGCAGGACCTCCAGCCGCGCATCGGTGAGGGCGGCGACGGTGCGCCAGGTGTGCCTGTAGCGGCCGTGGTTCTCGAAGTAGCGCATGGTGTGCCCGTAGGGCTGCGCCACGATGTGGCCGGCGCGCGCGAGGAAGCGCAGGTGGTGGACGAGGGTGCCGACGCCCCAGCCGGAGAGCCGGTGCAGGTCGCGGAATGAGAGGCCGGGCTGCGCCACGATGAAGCCGTGCAGGGCGCGGCGGCGCGGATTCGCCAGGACGTCCTGCACCCGGGTGCGGCCCGCGAGGGCGAGGGCGGCGCGCGCAAGCAGGGCCAGCAGGGCGAGGCCGCCCGCCGCCGCGACGGCCGCTGCCACCGCCTCGGGCAACTGCGGCAGCAGCGGCGGCAACAAGTGCGTCATCGCCCTCGGCCCCGACGACCAGACCCAGACCGGCCTCGTCTGCACGTAGGCCGCCCGCCCCGTCTTCCTCCCCTCCTCCCACCTCTTCCCCCCCAAGCCGTCACAGTCGGCTTTGCCGCCAAACCACAGATAGCTTGAATCCGCGCCATCCGCGGAATCCGCGGTTTGGCTGGCGTGGCTTTCACCGACGAAACCGCGGATGAACCAGAATCCGTGGAATCCGTGGTTTGGGCGGTCGGAGACAAGTTTAGGGGCAAAGCCGTCACGGTCGCAACCTTCATCCCGCGGCCCCAAGTCGGCGGCGGCATGGCCCTCGCCTCGACCCAGACCACCGCCCCGCCCGCCGTCGGCGCCAAGCTGCCGGACTTCACCCTCAAGCTCGCCACCAAGGAGGGCATCGCCGACTGGAAGCTGAGCGACCACCTCGGCAAGGGCCCCCTCGTCTTCGGCTTCTTCCCGCTCGCCTTCACGGGCGTCTGCACGACGGAGATGTGCGACTTCCGCGACAACCTCGCCAGCTTCGCCGGCCTCAACGCGCAGGTGGTCGGCTTCAGCGTCGACACCGCGCCCAGCAACAAGGCGTTCGCCGCCGCGCAGGGCCTGCCGTTCGGCATCCTCTCCGACCCCAACCGCGAGGTCGTCGGCAAGCTGTGGCCCGCCATGCCGACGCCCGTGGTCGGCGTCAACGGCGTGGCCAAGCGCGGCGCGATGGTCGTCAACCCGGACGGGACCGTGAAGTGGGTCTCGGTCAGCGACGACACGAAGGTGTGGGTCGGCACCGAGGAAGTTCGCAAGCACCTCTGAGCCGCTTCAGGCCCATTCCGCGTTTTCCGCGTCCTGCACGGTTCGCCGGGAGGCAGGCCGGGCAACCGCGAACCGCTCGAAGGCCCTGAAGGAGGCCCCTCGTTTTCGCGCCCTTCGCGGTGGAGGCGTCTGGGGTTGCACCGGCCCCAACCCTGAAATCGGCCCCCTCTGTCGCCAACGCATGGTTCTCATCGGCAAACCCGCCCCGGACTTCAAGGCCAAGGCCGTCGTCGGCAACGACTTCGTCGACTACACGCTGTCGTCCAACTGGGGCGGCAAGGGCGCCAAGCACACGCTGCTGTTCTTCTATCCCGGCGACTTCACGTTCGTCTGCCCCACCGAGATTGTCGCGTTCTCGGACCGCATCGAGGAGTTCCGCCGGCGCGGCGTGAACGTGGTGGGCGTCAGCATCGACTCCGAGTTCAGCCACCTCGCCTGGAAGGGCGTCCCCCGCGCCGAGGGCGGCCTGGGCGAGATCCACTACCCGCTCGTGGCGGACGTCAAGCGCGAGATCACGAACGCCTACGACGTGATGGCCCCCGACGGCACCGCGTACCGCGGCCTGTTCCTCATCGACGCCAAGGGCATCGTACGCCATGCCCTCGTCAACGACCATCCGCTCGGCCGCAGCGTCGACGAGGCCCTCCGCACCGTCGACGCGCTGCAGCACGCCGACAAGCACGGCGAGGTCTGCCCCGCCGACTGGAAGCCTGGCGAGGCCGCGATGGTGGCCGACCCGGTGAAGTCGCGCCCCTACTTCGCCAAGGCCGCCGCCAAGCCCAGCGTGATGGTCAAGGCCCGCAAATAAGCTTCGGCGACGCGACAAAGGGAAACCCAAAATAGCGGCGCCCGCGGCGCGCGCCGCCGCGCGCGGGGTGCCGCACATGTGAGGCGCAAGCTCCACCGCGGGAGCAACCCTGGCGCCCTTCCCAAATACGCAGCCCGCCGAGAAGGCGCCCGATGGACCGCGTGGAGGCTCCGGTGGTGCGCAAGGTCCGCGTCCTGTCGCTGCTCGGCTTGGTGGCGATCACCGAGTTCCTGCTCGCCACCGTCGCGCTGCACGCCGCCTCGCTCGGCGCCGAGCCGTCGCACATGAGCGGCTTCGCGCACACCCGCTTCCGGCTGGTGTGGACGCTCGGTCTCTACATCCTGGTGCTGGGGTGCGGCGCGCTGGCGTGGGCGCTGCGGCCCTGCCTGTCGCGCACGCTGTGGCTGCGCGCCGGGATGGCGCTGCTCGCCCTCGCCGGCCTCGCCGCCTTCGTGCTGGCGACGTTCCCCGTCGACGAGGGGCTCTACCAGAGCACGCTCGTCGGGACCATCCACAACGACGCCACCCTCACGACGTTCCTCTTCCTCAGCATCGCGATGGTGGTGCTGGTGCCGGCCTTCCGCGCCACCCCGGCGTGGCGGCCGTTCGCCAAGCTCTCGCTGGCCCTCGGCGTCGCGGTGGGCGTCCTCGGGGCGGTCTACCTCTTCGCCACGGAGCAGGACACGGTGCTGGCCGCCTTCTCGCAGCGGGTCCTGGTGGCCTGCATCGCGGCGTGGTTCGTGCTCATCGCGCTCCGCCTCCGCCGCGTCCCCCTGCCGCAGGCGACGTCAAGCTGAGGCCAGCGGCGGCGAGGCGGCAAGAGGCGTGGCCTTCGCGGCGGCCTCGAGGGCGTCCCAGTCCTTCCTGCGGACCCGCCGCGCCGTGGCCAGGGTGGTCGTGCGGGGCTTGACGCGCTCGATGTAGGCGGAGACCAGGCGCCAGGCCGGCCCGTCGTACCCCTTCGCAAGCCTGAGCGGCTCGAGCAGCGCAGCGACGGCGTGGTCGGCGGCCGTCGGGTGGCGCCCGAGCAGGTAGCCGGTGCCGGTGAGCGTGAGCTGGTGCGCGGCGCGGTCGACGGCGGCGCGGAGCAGCGGGGGGTCGGTGGCCTCGAAGCGCCGCGCCTTGTAGTGCCGCAGCACCGCCAGGAACATCCGCCGCGACAGGAGCGGGATGCGGGTGTAGGTGGGTGCGCCGTAGGCCCGCGCCGCGCCAGGGTGCCGGTGCAACGCACGGTAGGCCTCGCGGCGGACGGCCGGCCCCACCACATCGCCGGCCCAGGACTCCCACTCCTCCACCTCCGCGCGCAGGCCGTCGGGGTAGAGCGGTGCTGCCGCGGGGACGCGGTGCGCGTCGGCCCACGCCAGGATGTCGTGGCTGTCCATCAGGACCCCCTCCGGGACGCGCAGCACGGGGACGGTCCCCTGCCGGGGGTTGGCGCGCCAGGCGTGCCGCATCTGCCACAGGGGGACGTCGAGCGCGTCGTAGGGGATGCCGGCCTGCGCGAGGCCCCACTCCGCCTTGCGGCAGAAGTGCGAGAACGGGATGCGCAGGAGCTGGACGGCCACGGGCCCGCCAGGCGCTGCACAGGCAAAAGGGTTGAACCGGGAGGCCCCCATGCCGCGCCCGGTCCCCGCATGAAGCTCCTGCTCGCGCTGTCCATCGTCATGCTTCTGGCCGGCTGCACCGGCAGCACCGTCACCGACACCACCTCCACCGCGGCGTCGCCGGGCGGCGCGACCTCCCGCAAGGTCGACCTCTATGACAACTCCTTCGAGGACGGCAACCTGACCCTGACCAAGGGCGCCACCATCACCTACCGCAACGAGGGGCAGCACGGCCACACCGTGACGGTCCACTGGGTCGGCGAGCCCCTCACGACCTACCGGCTGGACAAGACGCTCCAGCCCGGCGAGACCGTCGACTTCACGTTCAAGGACGCCGGGACCTACCACGTCTGGTGCCGGTTCCACGGCATGATGACGAGCGGCATGGCGACCGTCGTGAAGGTCGCGTAGCCGGCGGTCCAGGAGGGCGGCGCCCCGCGCGTTCGGCAATCGGGAAACGTCCCGCACATGTCCGGGAAGGGACAGGTTCACCACCATTCCCCACTCCTGCGATTCTAGAGAATCCATGGAACGGTTCTTTCCCTCACCCCGACGCATCGCTTTCCAACCAATCGCCCCTCGCGGCGGACGGTGAGACCCCCATGAAATGCCCCCACTGCGGCCGCACCTGGGACGACCAAGAGTTCGTCCAGGAAGGCCTCTCCCCGACCGTGGTGCTCCACGAGCACGTCCAGCGCTTCTGTCCCGGCAGCCCGGAGCACGCCCCCGTGACCCGCGGCGTCCGCCCGGTGCCAACGCTGGTGCGCAGCCGGACCCTGCTGGAGCCTTAGCGCAAGGCCCTCCTCCCTCGCGTGGACCAAGCCTCGTGAAGGCCACCCCTCAACAGTCAAGCGAAAGCGGCTAGCAGTCGTCGGAGGAGCGCACGAAGATGGTGCCGTGGCCGGTCGGCTCCGGGAAGTGGACCCCGATGCCTCCCGACTCGTCCTGCTCGTCATCTGAGACATCTGAGGATGCCCTCGGCTTCAGGGGGCAAAGCCGCCATGTCCTTCGCATCCGAATCCCGTGGGCGGCTGCGACGTGAGCGGAGCAGACGTCGTTCCTGGGGCCCACATCAGGGTGCAGCCGCAAGCGGGAGGCAAAACCTATCTCGCGCCCCCTGTAGGCAGCCGCGATGCAGGGCCAGGCCGGCGCGGCGCGCGTCGCCATCGTCATCCCCACCGCCAACCCCGAGCGGGAGCCGGCGCGCTCCGCCATCGCGCGCGCCCGCGCCACAAGCGCCCACCTGGGCGCGACGGTCCACGTCGTCGTCTCCTCGGGGCCCGGCTTCCGCTTCTCGCGCAGCGTGAACCGGGGCATGGCCGAGGCGCCCGACGCCGACTTCTGGGTCCTGCTCAACGACGACTGCTTCATGGACGAGGGCTGGCTCGACCGCATGGTGGAGGCGAGCCGCAGCCACCCGGAGGCGGGGGTGGTGGGCGCCGTGCTGCGCTTTCCCGACGGCAAGCTCCAGCACGCCGGCGGCTACCTGCTCGACCCGTGGCGCTACCTCCTGCGCTACACCATCGCCAAGCGCGCGCCGTTCTGGGCCATCCGCTCCATCCTGCGCTCCCGCCGACACGGCCGCCTCTACTGCCACCACTACTTCCGGCTGCGCGCGTCGCACCGCCTCGACCTCGTCACGGGAGCGTGCATGCTCATCCCGCGCGCCACCAGGGAGCGCCTCGGCGGCTACGACGAGGGCTACGAGTTCTCCTACGAGGACGTCGACTACTGCCTGCGCGCCCTCAAGGCGGGCCTGGAGATCGCCCTCGCGGTGGAGGCGACGGGGATGCACGTGGAGCGGGCCACCGGGGGCAGCCTGTACGCCGCCATGGGCCGCAGCGAGGCCCGCCTCAACGCCGTGTGGGGCCGCGAGCGCGTCCTGGAGCTCACGCGGCGCAACGGGCGGCGCGGCATCCACCACGGCACCGGCCGCTTCGCCTCGTGCGAGTGCGGCAACCAGGTGCCAGCCTAAACGGCTCTCCAGGAAGGGCAAGCCGCCGGAGGAAACGTGGGACTGCGCTGGCTTCGCAACGACCGATGGCTCGTTCCGCGGCGCAGACGATTTATGCCGCGGCAAGGTGACGCGTCCGCTTCCCCTGGGCGACGCGCGCCGCATGCCTCCGCACCTCTCCATCGCCATTGTCAACTTCAACTCCGGCCATCGCCTGCGGCAATGCCTCGACGCCCTCCAGCGCCATCCCCCGTCCTGCCCCTACGAGGTCCTGGTGGTGGACAACGCCTCCACGGACGGCAGCGCGGCCTTCCTCGCGAACGCCCCCGTCCCAAACGTCCGGCTGGTCCCGAGCCCGGCCAACCTGCTGTTCACGGGCGGCGTGAACGTGGCCCACGCCGAGGCGCGGGGAGACCTGCTGCTCATCCTGAACCCCGACATGGTCGCGCAGGAGGGCGCGTTCGACGCGCTGGTCCGCCACATGGACGCGGACCCCGGCCTCGGCGGCATCGGCGGCTACACGCTGACGCCGGAGGGCCGCTTCGAGAAGTACCTCAACCGCTTCCCCACCCCTTACGCCGTCTTCCTGACGCGCTTCGTGAAGGGGCGCAGGGCGGAGCGCTCGCCGGCCCACCGCCGCTACCACATGGTGGACACAGACTTCTCTGTCCCGCAGGAGGTCCAGCAGCCCGCCGGCGGCTGCCTCGCCGTGCGGCGCTCGCTGTTCGCCGGGCAGCTCCTGCTCGACCCCGCCTTCGGCATCTACTGGAGCGACGTCGAGCTCGCCCAGAAGGTGTGGCGCTCCGGCCACCGCATCCTGGTCTTCCCCGACGCCCGCTTCATCCACGACCACGCGGCCCGCAACGACCCGCGCGGCGGCGTCCTGCTCAACCTCGACTATCTGGTCGGCTCCGCCGTCTACTTCCGGCGCTACGGCGGATGGGGGGCCGCCGTCGCCGCGAAGCTCCTGTTCGGGGCCGGCTTCCTGGCCAGCCTCCTCCTCGTCCGGCTCCCAATGGCGCTGCGCGGGGCCGAGGCGTGGGACGTCTGGCGCTCCAGGGCCAAGTCGTTCTTCCTCTACCTGGCCAACCGCAACACGCTGCTGGAGCGGGCCCGCAAGGCGGCCGCCGCGTCGGGCGTCCTGGAGAAGCATCCGGTCTTGTGAAGCGCCCAGCTAGCAACTGCAAAGAGCAAATGAACGGCAGCTTTACTTTCCATCGCCTTTCTGCATGGCTGTGGAATCCCTGAACCTAGGGTGCGGGAAAGACATACGGCCCCGCTCTGAAGGGTGGGTCAACATGGACCTCGCCCCGCTTCCCGGAGTCGACATTGTCCATGACCTGCTTGACTTCCCCTGGCCGTTCAAGGACAGGTCCTTCGGGCACATCTACTGCAGCCACGTCCTGGAGCATGTGCCACACTACATTGGCAACGGTCAACGCAAGGATGGCTTGATTCTCGTCATGGAGGAAATGCACCGCATCCTGCGGCCAGGAGGGACAGTGACCATCGTTGCCCCGCACCATCGCGGCGACAATCGCTGGATCGACCCGACGCACACGCGTGCCATCCATCCAGGCAACTTTGCCTACTTCGACCCCACGCTGCACCCGCAGGAGGATTACTACAGCACGGCCCGTTTCCGCACGCTGGACTTCGAGGTCACCTACTGGTCCTACCGTGGGGTCGGTGTCCTGCCAATCGGTAAGAAGCGGCATGGCCTATTCGACCACTTGCGCTGGCGGCTCCCTTTCCTGGCGCCACTCCTGCGCTCCGAGCCCATGGAAGTGCGGGTCCGACTCAAAAAGTTCAACCCACTTGAAACTGCTTAGAGAGTGTGGTATTGGCCCGGTGTATGTCGTGGCCATTCCATTCAGGTGCTTCCAAGATTACCAGAGGGTCGGCATTGAGATTCTTCCGGTGAACGAACTGGTCATCCTCTCCTGGAACACGGTCGTTGAAGTGCCAACGCCTCTCTACAGCTATGCCATGATTCAGTACCGGGTGGACTACTGAAGAACACGCGCTGTTAGGAAGCGAACCTCTTCCAACAGCCGATGCTCACGCAGATGAAGGGATGGTGCCCAGCAGCCTCCCGAGCGCCGCCTCGAGCGCGGCCTCGCTGCGGTAGACCGCGCCGTCGGCCCCCGCCTGGTCGGCCAATCCCCCGACGTCGCGCACCAGCAAAGGACGGCCCAGGATGCGGGCGCGGGCCGCCACGCCGGACGAGAAGGCTGCCAAATACGGAAGCGCGACCACGTCAGCGGCGGCGATCCAGGTGTCAAACGCCTCGTCGTCCTGGAACCCCGCCTCGACCTGCACTGCCTGCGAGCCCGCGGCCTCGCGTTGCAGCAGGGCCAGCTCGTCCCGCGCCGCGCCGTCGCCGTCGTCCTGCAGCGAGACCACCAGCCGCAGGCGGGAGCCGGGGGGGAGGCGGCCGGCGGCGTGCAGCTTGGCGAACGCGCGGGCGAAGGGCAGGAACCCCTTGTGGAC
>JAIVGU010000011.1 GCA_020201445.1 Halobacteriales archaeon | reverse complement strand
GCTCCAGGTCCTCCAGGGACGCGAAGGGGGCCTTGCGCTCCTGCACCAGGTGCTCGACCGACTTCTTGCCGATGCCGGGCAGCAGCTCCAGCGCGTGGTAGCGCACCGAGATGCTCGGCGCGTCGTTGAAGAACTTGAGGAAACGGTTGGGGTCCGAGCGCACGATGTCCTCGATGACGTAGGGCAGCTCGCCGTGCGCCGCCGGGGTCAGCTCGTGGTACATGATGCGCCCGCGGATCTTCTGCACCAGGCTGCGCTGCTCGACGTCCTTGCCGACGTAGGCGCGGTCCCCGATGGTGAAGCTGGCGCCCGGCTTGGGGACCAGCTCGAACAGCGTGAACTGCTGCTCGCCGAGGCCCAGCAGGGTCGGCTCGCGGCGCGCGGGGGGCGAGTCCGGCCGGCCCTGGGGCAGGAAGTCGAGGATGTGGACGTAGTCTTCCATGGGGCACCCGCCTAGGCGGTGTAGTTGGCGTCGACGATGGCGATGACGCGCTCGATGTCCGCGTCCGTCAGCTCGTGGCGGGACTTCTGGAACAGGGCGCGCACGTCGTCGGGGTGCTGCGGCAGCAGGTCCGCCACGCGCACCGCGAACTTCTCCTCCAGGTCGGGGAACGCCTTCTGGACCTCGCCGACGACCTTCTTGGCCGTCTTGGCGTCCACGCGGGCGAAGCGCTTGGCGTGCTCCAGCGCAATCTTCTGCTCGTAGGTCAGCTCCTCGCGGTCCTTCTGCGCCTTCTCCAGCATCGCCTTGACCTCGGCCAGCGGGACCAGGCGGCCCGCCTCGGCGGCCTCCTCGAGGATGACGTCGACGTCGCTCATGGCGGGCACCTCACTCGAGGGCCAGCAGGTGCTCGGCGCGCACGACCAGGGTCTTGGCCATGTTGCCGTGCATCACGTCGATGACGAAGGCGGAGCCCTGCTTGGACGCCACCGTGCCGGTGAGGCCCTGGAAGCGCTTGTGGGTCATCCCCTTGTGCTGGCTGGGCTCCATCTTGATGGCGACGCGGCTGCCGACGGGGAACTCCGCCAGGACGCGGTTGGGAGGCAGCACGCCGCGCTTGCGCGGGTCCTTCAGGAGCAGGTGGCGGGTCTTGGAGCGGAGCCCCTTGGAGCGGACGGGCATGGTCGGACCTTCGGTTGCCCAGCGGCGCCCTGGGTGGGGCACCACGGGTGGGTAGGGCGGCCAGGACCGGTCCCTGTTTATAGCGATTCCGCCGCCTCCCCGGCTTCAGAGTCCGCCGCGCCGCAGCCAGGCGTTGCGGGGGGACAAGGGTCAGCCCTGCGCGAACTCGATTCTCGTCCATCAAGGCGACGACTCCTACGCTGTACTGGATGGACCTGCCATCTGGCCTCAACTGCAAGCCCAACTGCCAGAGGCGCGTTCTAGTCAGAGCAGCCGCGAGCCGCCGTCCTGCACCGCGACGAGGACCGAGGTGCCGTCGCCGCCGAGCACGAAGCCCCGCGGGTCCGCGGCGATGCCGGCGCTGGAGGCGTAGGCCCACGCGACGCGGCCGTCGGGCAGCAGGGCGCCGCCGAGGAAGTCCAGCATCGAGCGGTCGGAGGTGCTGCAGCCGCCGCCCTTGGTGCAGATGCCGCCGCTGTGCACCTTGGCGGCAACGACGGCGGTGGCCGCGCGCTCGCCGTCCACCACCGTGGCCTCCATGTCCCAGGTGCCCTCGTAGTCCGAGTCGACGTGGACGTCGCTGGCGGCGTAGTAGCCCACCGCGTAGCGGCCGCCCGCGCCGCCCACGACCCACGGCATGATGGCGGTGCGGTCGCCGGACAGCAGCCGGGGCGCGCCCCAGGTGGCGCCGTCGTCCTTGCTGGCCATGGTGTAGACGGACGCGACGGTGGAGGCGGCGCGGCCCTCGGGGTCGAGGCGCTGCTCGCTCCAGGCGTAGACCAGGGTGCCGTCGCCGGTGCGCGCCAAGGCGGGGGCCATCAGGGTGCCGGACCACTGCGACACGGCGGGGTCCTTGGTGATGACGTGCCCGGTGCCGACGATGCCCCAGGTGGCGCCGCCGTCGAGGGAGCGCAGCAGCCGCAACTCGACCTGCGGGTCCTTCGGCAGCAGCACGCCGCCGACGACGGGCTGGTCGCTGTTGAGCGGCTTGGTGTAGGCGACGAGGAGCCGCTGGCCGTCGGGGCTGCCCGCGATGGGGCCAATCCAGCCGATGCTGGCGTCCAGCGTGGCGGGCTTCGTCCACTTGGAGCCGCCGTCGTGGCTCACCGCCACCGCCGCCGCGCGCGCCGGGCTGGTGGCCATCCATGCGGTGACGACCGTGCCGTTCGGCCCGCCCCAGCTCCACTGCCGGTCGGAGCCGGCGCCCTTGGGGACCGGGTTGCCGCGGTACTCCCAGGTCGCGCCGTCGTCCACGGAGCGCCAGTGCGGCAGGCCGCTGCCCAGGTTGCTGGCGTAGAGGGCGCCTGCCGCGTCGATGGAGAGCATCGCGTCGCCGTTGGCGCGCGGCGAGCCGGGGTCCAGGCTGCCGTTGCGGAGCCGGTTCAGCGACTCCCAGCTCGCCCCGCCGTCGGCGCTGCGGAAGATGGGCGCGTTGAGGCACTGGCTGTGGCTGCCCTCGCAGCCGGGGAAGGTCAGCAGGAGGCGGCCCCAGGCGTCGGCGACGAGGGTGGGCTCGCCGAGGAAGCCGGTGCCCACCGCCTTGCCGGCGCGGTAGGTGGCCGCCACCAGGTCGCCGGCCGGGGCCGTGGCGTTGGGCAGCACCCGCATCTCCATGGGCGGGGCCGGCGCCGGCGGCTCGGGGGGCGCGGCCGGGGGCTGGGCGCAGCCGGCCAGGAGGGCGAGGCAGAGCAGGAGGGCGGGCAGGAGGGAACGCATGGGCTGGCCAGACAGGGGCGGTCTCTTGAGCCTTGGGAGGACTCATAGGGCCCAGGCCCATGCCCCGGCGTGCGGACCCGCTTCGGGCTGGCGGCCTGGTCGAACAGCCACTTCGACAACGCGCTCTATCCCCTGCGCACGCCGCACGCCGAGTACCTGCCGCGCTACGCCGCCCTGTTCGACGTGGCGGAGGCGGACGTGCTGGCGCACAGGATGCCGGGCAGGGAGCTGGCGGAGTGGGTGGAGCAGACGCCAAAAGGGTTCGAGTTCCTGCCCAAGATGCACGAGTCGGTGACGCACGAGGGCGCCGGCGTGGAGAAGGCACGGCAGTTCATGGCCGGCCTCGCCCCGCTGCGCGACGCCAAGAAGCTGGGGCCTGTGCTGCTCCAGTTCCCGCCCAGCCTCGACCGCCTCAAGGGCTCGGAACTTCTCCAGGAGCTCCTGCGGCTGGGCGAGCCGGGGACGTTCGCCGTCGAGGTGCGCAACCCGTCGTGGTTCACCGACGCCTTCCGCAGCCTGCTCGAGGACCACGAGGCGCCGCTCGTCTGGTCCACCTTCCCCGGCGCCTTCGCCCCCCCGTGGGCCACCGCCGAGAAAGGCTACCTCCGGTTCACGGGCAAGCACATCCACAAGCGCGGCCGCCACGTCACCGTCGCCGACCGGCTCGCCGACATCCTGGAGGTCCGCAAGCGCGCCGCACAGGCCCCGTGGAAGGAGGCGTACTGCATCGTCACCAACCCGTTCGAGGGCAACGCCGTCGACTCGATGCCCCGCGTCGTGGCCGCGCTCGCCGGGCCGGAGGAGGGCAAGCGGTTCGGGCACAAGCCGGGCGAGGCGCTTCTCAAGGAACCGGTGGGCAAGGGCGGCGGCGTGCAGACGACGCTCTGACCAAGAAACCACGAAGCCAACGTTCGTGAAATTCGTGCAATCCGTGGGTTCGTCATCACGCCTGGCGGGTTGGCGGGGCCCATGCTGGCCGCCTCCCGTAGCGCAGGTGGTCCGCGATGGCCTGTGCGAACAGCCGCTCCAGCGTCGGCCCGTGCTGCGCCAGGTGGTCCGCCAGCCCTGGCAGCGCCGCGATGGCGAACGCCCCGTCCCCGCGCGGCCGCACCTCCACCAGCCCCGCGTCGGCCAGGGCGCGCAGCACCTTCGTCACCATCGGGTGGTTGGCGCGGATCTCCCACGCCAGGGTGCCTTTGGTCAGCACGCCGTGGTGGCGCAGGGCCAGCAGCGCGAGGTAGGCGTAGCCGTCGGCGGGCAGGCGCGCCTTCCTCACGGCGTCTCCTCCGGCGTGATGGGCGGCACGAGGAAGGTCTCCGGCCCCTCCCGCCACGCGACGTGGACGAGTCGCGGCCCATCCTGTCCCTCCAGCCAGGCGAGCGCATCCTCGGGAAGCGTGTCCAGGTTCCCGCCGCCATGGACACGCAGGACGCCGAGCGGTGCCCGGCTACGGTCCAACTCGGCGGCGACGCGCCGCAGCTCCGCGACGGTCGCCTGCGCGGCGTCCCGCACCAACGAGGGCCCCGGCCACGCCACCTCTCCATCGAACCCGCCTGCGAAGCTGGACGAGAAGGCGGCCCGCTCGCGCTCCGCCCACCACCCCGCGAGGCCGTGCACCCCGAGCGCTCCCAGCAGCGCCGCAGTGGCGCCCGCGAGGGCCAGCAGCGTCCCAGCCACCGGGCCGACACCTTCTGGCCGCGTGGGCAGCAAGGGAACGATGGCCAGGAAAGCGGCCGCTGCGAGAAGCCCGCCCGCCGCAAGCCACGGCCGCCCTCCGCCGCGCCCCGCGTAAGCGGCTGGCGAGTCGAGCACCGGAGGCCGAAAGGACGCGCTCGCGAGGAGGCCCAGCCCCGCCGCGGTCGCCGCGAACCAGGCCGCGTGCGCCACCTCGAAGCCCTCCAGGAAGCCGAACCCGAAGCTGGAGAGCGGGACCAGCGTGGCCCCCGCCAGGATGAGCGTCGAACCGGCCAGCGCGCGGCCCGGCGGGGCGTCGCGGGAAAGGCGGAGGGCCACGGCGCCGAGCGCGACCAGCAGCGCCATCGGCAGCCCGACGCCGAAGTAGGAGGCGAACCCGGGGATGCCGGGCTGCATCTGGAACAGCACGCCAGCCGCGACGGCGGGGAGCGCGAGCGCCACTCCCCACGCCCTGCGCACGCCCGCCACTCCAAGCACGGCCGCACCCGCCGCGACGAGGGGCCAGCAGAGCAGGCGGTCGTAGTGGAGCAGCGCCAGGCCGAGCCACGCCAGGGCCAGGCCGCCGAGCGACAGGCCGAGGACGCCCCGCCGGCGCGGAGCCAGCGCCACCAGCAGCGGCGCCGCGGCCGCCGTGAGCAGCAGGAGCAGGAAGTAGGACGGGGGCGGCAGGTCCACGGGTCTGCTCCCGCGCCGGGACCTTAAACCCCCGCCATCAAGTTGGTGGCCGTCCTCCTTGCGTGGCCGCGCCTCTGCCGCCGCATGCGCCTGGTCGCCCTTGGCCTCCTGCTCGCCGCGCTCGCCGCTCCCGCCACCGCAGGCTCCGCCGCCGACCCCGAGGTGGCGGACAGCGCGGACGCCCCGGCCACGCCGTGGGCCGACCTGACCGCCATCTGGCTCGACGGCCTGAACGCGACGCACGTGGAGCTGCACGTCCAGGTCGCGGCCGTGGACGGGCCGCCGCAGGGCAGCGAGGTCGGCGCCCGCCTGCGCGTCGGCGGCGCCTTCACCCTCGTCGGCTTCACGACGGTCCCACTGGCGGGCGGCGTCTACACCGGCGGCTTCCACTGCCCGGGGCAGGCGCAGGGCTTCGACGCGCCCGACACCAGCCAGTGCAGCGACCTCGCCGTCACCATCGCCGGGAACGCCTACCACTACAGCGTGCCGCTCGCGCTGCTGGGCGCCGCGCCGGGGGACGCCATCGAGTTGGTCGGCTACTCGGAGCTCATTGCCGGGCCCGACGGCGGGCTCGACCAGGCGGGGCCGGGCCGCACGTTCGAGGTGCCCAAGCCCGCGCCGGCCCCTGCACCCTCCACCTCCACCCTGTCCGCAACGGCCTCCACCGCGCCGACCGCCGCGTCATCCCCCTCCGGGCCTGCGCCCTCCAACCGCACCGCTGCCGCACCCCCGCTGGGCCTGGCGCTCCTCGGGGCGGCCCTCCTGGCGCGGCGGCGGGCCTGAGGCGCCGCGAGGCGGAAGGCATGTATCCATGGCCCGCCGATTCCGCCCCATGGCCGCGAAGAAGCCCAAGGAGCGCAAGGTCGGCACCGTCGAGCACTATTACCCCAAGGTCCACGCCGCGTCCGTGGGGCTGGAGGGCGACCTCAAGCTCGGCGACACCATCCACATCAAGGGCCACGGCGACGACCTGACGGAGAAGGTCAAGAGCCTCCAACTCGACCACGCGCCCATCCAGGAGGCCCACGCCGGCCAGCACGTCGGTGTCCAGGTGCCGCAGAAGGTGCACGAGAAGGCCGAGGTGTTCAAGGTCGTGAAGGCGGCCGCGCCCAAGGCCGCGCCGAAGAAGGCGGCGAAGAAGCCGGCGAAGCGCACCGCCAAGAAGGCGCCCCGCAAGGCCGCCCGCAAGCCGAAGAAGAAGGCCGCGGGGAAGGCCGCCAAGCGGAGCACCCGCAAGGCCCCGGCCCGCAAGGCCGCCAAGCGCGCCGTCCCCAAGCGGGCGAAGGCGAAGCGGGGCAAGGCTGGCCGCAAGCGCTGAGCCCCAGGCGAGCCCTCTTGAGCGGGCAGCCGCTGCCGGCGCCCATGCCCAAGCCGCTGGCGCCCGTCCCCATGAGCCAGTCCGCGACCACGATGAGCAAGCTGATGACGCCGGAGGAGGCGAACGTCTACGGCAACGTGCACGGCGGCTCCATCCTCAAGTACATCGACGAGGCCGCCGCCGTCGCCGCGTGGCGCCACGCCCGCGTCGCCAAGGTCGTCACCGTCTCGCTGGAACGCATGGACTTCCGCGAGCCGGTGTTCATCGGCGACATCCTGGTGGTGCGCGCCACCGTCCGCCACGTCGGCCGCACCTCGATGCTGGTGGGCGTCCGCGTCGAGGCGGAGAGCCCACAGACCGGCGAGACCCGCCACACCGCGAGCTGCTACATGACGTTCGTCGCCCTCGACCGCAACAACCAGCCGACGCCGGTGCCCCCCGTCGTCGCGGCGACCGACGAGGAGAAGGCGAAGATGGAGAAGGCACGCCGCATCGCCGAGATCATCAAGGCCAGCCGCGAACACCCGGCGGACAAGCTCTGAGGCTGATGAACGAGCGCCAACCCGGCGTGCCGAGGCTGCATTTTACGTGCAGGGAACGTAAACTCTTTGTGCTTACGTTCTTTGCACGTAAGCAAGCCAATACGCAGGTGCCTCCCAATGGATGTCCGTGAAGTCCACGCGTTGGTCCAAGCCGGCCGCGCCATCAAGTCGCCCACCTACCATCCTGGGAAGCGCGGCATCGGCTTCCTGCAGATTCTCGCCGCCCTGGAGCGCTGCTATCGGGTCAGCCAGGATTCCCGGTCCAGGTCCGATGGGGCACCCGCCCATCCAGACGGCTGGTATGCGCTGGCCAACCTCCCGAACCGCCGCCGGCTCCGCGTCGATTTCGACGTCTCCCGCGACGAGGCGGGCAACCTGCTGCTGATTGTGACTGCCTACGATGCGTGATGCCATGTTCCCATCCCCCGACGCCACCTACCCAAGCCCGCGTGAATGGGCAGAAGCTCTCTCTCGGCTGCGGGACCGCCTCATGCACAAGCGGCCCCGCGCCTTCCCTCCCGGGATTGTCCGAAAATGCCCCGTTTGCTCCAAGAAGGCCCTGGAAAGCCGGGACGACCTTCTGCGGGAGGTGATTGTTGGCGCCATGGCGCTGATCCACCACAACCTGCACGGGGCGCGCTGCAAGTCCTGCAAGACCGAATTCCTGGAAGCTTACGAGGACCTGGCCTTGGAGGAGGGGAGCCCCCTCCGGGCCTTGACAGACTACCAGGCCAGGGTCACGAGCGTTTCTGGCAAGAACCTTGGAACATACTGGCCAAAGGACGTTGTCCGGGTCATGGACCTGCACAGCCAGGACGCCTTGCGGGTCCAGGTGCTCGATCCAGACACGATGCTCATCCACCGCGCGCATGAACACCCTTGATCGGGGGATGGCGGAACCGCTGAGGCGCCACGATTCGGCGCCCGCCCCAGCCACGATTCCGCGTTCGCGCCAGTCCAGTGATAACCTCCAAGAGGGGGTGGGGTCCTCATGGCCCCCACGCGCGCCGCCCTCACCGCCCGCATCCTGCTCGCCGCCCTTGCGCTGGCCGCAGGCACCGCCGCCGCCACCGTCCACCAGGACGCCGGGCGCTTCGGCCTCCCCGCCGTCCACGCCGGCGACCGCTGGGCCTACAACGTCACCAGCCTCGACGGCGCCGTGGAGCTCCCCGACGGCGGGCAGTGGCTCCAGTCCACGTTCGAGCGCAGCGCCGCCCACGCCGCCGCCGACGCCACCGGCGCCTGGCACGCCGCGCAGACCTTGACGGAGCGCCGCGTGGTGGTCGGCCGGGACGACGCCATCGTCCGGCATGAGGTCGCCGCGGCCGCCACGCTCGCCTCGACGCAGGAGCGGCACGGCGGCGGCAGGTCGACCACGACCGCCACCCTGCCCAACAACCTCACCGCCGCCGACCGCGAGCAGGAGACGCAGTGGACCTGGTGGACCGCCTACGGCTCCGGGGCGCCCTGCGGCCACGCCTCCAGCCTGCAGGGCACCGTGGCCGACCCCGCGCAGGGCGTCGCGGTGGCGGGGGAGTGCGGCGGCAACCAGTTCCATTCCCTCGGCAGGACCGCTGCGGGGCTCCTCGTGGTCAGCAACGGCCCCACGACGCTCTGGCTCTCCCCCGCCTGCCCGGTGCCGGTGCGCATCGAGCGCCCGCTCCCGTGGAACCAGACCCGCACCCTCGTCTGGAACCTGACCGGCTTCTCGCCGGGCGAGGAGGGCGTCCCCGCCGCGCCCGCGCTCCCGGCCCCCCTGCCTCCCCTGGCGACGCAGCCGGGCGACCGCCCGCTCGACGGCCTCCCGCTCGCCTTCCCCCTCGACGAGGCCCTCAAGGTGGCGCGCGCCTCCGGCCCGCTGGCCGACTTCGAGCGCAGCCACCCCGGCGCCTTCCTGCGCAGGGCCAGCGTGGACGAGCGCGTCGACGACACCGCCCCAGGCCGCGCCCGCAGTGTGCGCTGGGACCTGGAATCCACCGACGGCCACACCGCCGCCCGCGTCCGCGCCAGCCGCACCTGGACCTCGCCGCTGGCCGACGACAGCCTCGAGCGGTTGGTCCGCGGCACGCCGGTCCCGCCGCAGGACGACGTTGCCCTGCTCAAGGCGAGCCTCGCTCCCTACCCGCCGGTCGCGCCCGCCTCCTGGCCCACGGTCC
>JAIVGU010000010.1 GCA_020201445.1 Halobacteriales archaeon | reverse complement strand
CTTCGGGCGAGAGCAGGGGCCGCCGTGGCGCGTCGCCCTGCTGTCGTGGACCACCATCGGCACCCTGCTGACGCTGGCGGTCATGGCCTTCGGCGCCCTCGGCGTGCTGGAGAAGCAGTTGCCGCGCATCCCGTGGTCCTCCGTCCTCGCGGCCATCGCCCTCGCGGCCCTCATGCGCGCCATGGCCCGTCACGTCGCCCGCGCCGGGCAGGACCCCACCCCCGCCGCGCTGCCGCACCAGCAGGTCCGCGTCCGCCTCGACGACGAGGGCATCCGCTCCGTCGCCGAGCGCCTCCACCCCTACATCGAGGAGGGCCGCAACGGCGCGGACTACGACCACCTCACGGCGGAGCTGGCCCGCCGCACCGGCGGCGCCGCCACCGACCGCCTCAAGCCGCCCTTCACCCCCAGCCTGCCGCCTGCCCCGATGGCCCTGGCCGCTTCCCTGCGCGCCGCCGCCTTCGCCGCCCCGGTCGCGCTCCTGCTCCCCGACCCGCCGTGGGCGCTGGCCGTGCCGCTCACGCTCTTTGGGTTGCTTCTGCCCGCGACCCGCTCCACGCTGCTGCCGCGTGGCGAGCCACTGCCTGCCGCCTGGTGGGCCGCCTCCGGCGCGCTGGCCGGCGCAGGCGGCGCGCTGCTGGTTTGGCTCATCGTGGGCAGCCCCGTCCTCGCCACGGCCGGCCTCGCGACGGCGCTTCCCTACCTCGGCATCGCCCTGTGGGCCCGCCGCCGCACCCTGCCGGAGGAAATCGCCTTCCTCCGCCGCGCCAAGGCGCACGCCATCGCCGGCCGGCGCACGGTGCAGGCGGTGCAGGGCGGCCTCGTCGCGGGGGCGTTCCTCTCCCTGCCCGCACTCCTCGCCGGGCTGCCGCTGCTCATCGGTGTGGAGCTGCCGCAGCCGCCCCTCCAGTTCATCTTGGCCGGCGCGCTCGGGGGGGTGGCGTGGGCCCTCGCCGCCCTCGTGGCCGGGACCGCCGCCCGCGGCGCGCTGGGCACCCTCGACGGCGCCCACGAGCGGCAGGAGCAGGCCCGCCGCGAGCACCACCGCACGTTCCTGGAATCCCTGGAGGCAACCTGAGCATGGCAAACCGAGATGTCGAGAACGTCCTGGACACCGTCGCCCGCTACTTCGTGGGCCAGCGGCGCATCCTGGAGAAGGTCCTGGCGGGGGCGCTGGCGAACGGCCACATCCTCTTCGAGGACAACCCCGGCCTCGGCAAGACGCTGCTCGTGAAGGTGGTCAGCCGCGCCCTCGGCCTGGAGTCGCGCCGCATCCAGTTCACGCCCGACATGCTGCCCGCCGACATCATGGGCAGCAAGATCTGGAACCCGGCGACGCGCCAGTTCGAGCTGTTCAAGGGCCCCATCTTCACCAGCCTCGTCCTCGCCGACGAGATCAACCGCGCACCACCCAAGACCCAAAGCGCCCTGCTGGAGGCGATGGAGGAGCGCCAGGTCACCATCGAGGGCCAGACCATCCCCATCCCGCCGCCGTTCATCGTCCTGGCGACGCAGAACCCCATCGAGCAGGAGGGCACCTACCCGCTGCCCGAGGCGCAGATGGACCGCTTCCTGCTCCGCCTCTCCACCGGCTACCCCGCCGACCTCGCCGCCGAGCGCGAGATCCTGCGCCGCCGCGTCGCGTGGCAGCAGGAGGACCCCAGCAAGACCGTGCCTGCGTGCTGCGACGCCAAGACCTTCCGCGCCTGGCAGGCGACCGTCGAGAAGGACATCTTCGTGCACGACTCGATGCTGGAGTACATGGCCGCCCTGGTGCGCAAGGTCCGCGAGCACCCCAAGGTGGAGGTCGGCCCCTCGCCCCGCGGCAGCCTCGCCCTGCTGCGCGTCAGCCGCGCGCTCGCCTTCGTGCGCGGCCGCGGCTACGTGACGCCCGACGACATCGTCGACGTCGCGGTGGACGTCCTGGCGCACCGCACCATCGTCGAGGTCGACCAAGTGCTGGAGGGCATGACCGGCGCCCGCGTCGTCAGCGAGGTCGTCAAGAGCCTGGCGCCGCCCCGCGCGACGCTGCCCCCGGTGCGTTGAATGCCTCCCTTTGAAACCACGAATTTCACGAAACCCGTGTTCGTTCGTGCAATTCGTGAAATTCGTGGTTCCGTTTGGGAGTGGTGTTGATGGGGCTGGGCAAGAGCGCGGCTCCATTGCTCTGGCTGGGTGGCCTGCTCGCCGCCGCCGCGGTGGCCGCCGGCAACCTCGCCATCCTTGGCCTCGCGCTGGTGCCGCTGGGCCTCGTCGCCCTCTCCGCCGCTGTCCCCACGGCCCGGCTCACCCACGCGCACGTCGAGCTGGACCCGCCCCGCGCCGTCACGGGCCAGGAGATGCAGGTCACCGTCCGCCTCGGCCTCGCGGGCCGGGGGCCGCTCCACGTCCGCATCGCGCTGCCGGACGCCTTCCGCCTCACCGCGGGCAGCAACACGCTGCACACCTGGGCGGAGGGGCGCGGCAACGCCACGCTCGCCTTCCGCGCCGCGTGCGACCGGCGCGGCGTCCACCGCGTCGGCCCCGTCCACGCCCAGGCCCCGAGCCCCTGGCTGCTCGGCGGGGCGCGCGCGATGGAGCTTGGCGAGCCGCTGCAGCTCCGCGTCGACCCGGTGGCCGCCCGCCTGCGCCGCTGGCCCGAGTCGCGCACCCGCGCCCGCCACCCGATGGCAGACATGGACGTGAGCGCCACCGGCGTCCTCACCGGCGAGTTCCAGGACATCCGCGCCTACGTCCGCGGCGACCCGCACCGCAGCATCAACTGGAAGGCGTCGGCGCGGCGCGGCGAGGAGTCGGGCGACCTCAAGCTGCTGGTGAACGACTACGAGCGCGAGGGGCGCCGCCAGGTCTGGGTCTTCCTCGACGCGCGCCCCGAGCTGGTCGGCACCAACCTGGACAACGGCCTGGAGCGCCGCATCGAGGCCGCGCTCGCGCTCTGCTCCTCGTACCGCCGCCGCGGCTTCGCCATCGGCCTCACCCTCTACAACCAGGCACCGGAGGGGACGCCCTACCCGGACAGCAGCGGCCGGCAGGCGCGCCGCATCCTGGAGATGGTGACGGCTCTCCCCAACCCGCCCGTGCAGGAGCCGCGCGGCCTCGCCGAGGCGGTGGCGTCCACCCGGGGCCACCTCCACCGCGGCGGCACGGTCGCCTACGTCATCACGAGCCTGCGCGGCGACGAGGAGCCCGGACTGCGCGCCCTGCGCTCCATCCTCGCCCGCCGCCGCGGCGCGCCCCCCATCGCCGTCGTCCACGTCGACCCCGCCGGCTTGCTGCCCGACGGCACCCGCAACGACCTCGCCCGCACCCTCGCCGCCCTCGACCGCCCCCACGTCGAGGCGGTCCGCCGCATCGGCATCCGCGCCGTGCGCTGGGACCCCAGCACGCAGGGCCGCTCCTCGCTTGTTCGGAGGCTGACGTCGTGAACGAGGGGGGAACCACGAATTTCACGAATTGCACGAACGCGCCCCTTCGTGTCATTCGTGAAATTCGTGGTTCCTCGGAGGTGGCTGCATGACCTCCAGGCGTGACCTCGTCGGCCTGGCTGCGCTTGCCTGCCTCGCCGCCGCCGGGGCGCTGGAGGGCCTGCTGCTGGCACGCGGCCCCGTCATCAGCGGCTACACCGCCGTCCGCCTCGGCCCGCAGGGCATCTTCGTCGACATCACCTGGCTCTGCGTCCTCGTGCTGGGCGCGATGGGCGCGCTCGCCGGCCTCGCCTCCTGGCTGCGCACCCTCTTCCTCACCCTCGCCGCGGCCACGATGACCTGGAGCCTCGCCCGCGCCAGCCTCCACCCGTGGTGGCTCCTCAAGGCGTCGCAGCAGTGGCACACCCAGCCCCCGTCCCCCGCCACGATCGCCGGCCACGCCCTCGCCCTCGCCCTCGTGTGCGCCTCTGTCCTGCTCGAGGCGCTCGGCCGCCACCGCGACGCCATGGAGGCGCAGGGCATGGCGCCGGAAGCGGTCCAGCGCGACACCTGGCGCCTCGGCCTGCGCGGGCTCGGCACCGTCGGCGCCTGCCTCGTCCTCGCGTTCCTGCTGCCCGCCGTCCTCGACCCGCTCGCGTCGTCGTTGAGCGGCGCCGTGAAGGGGCCCGCCGCCTTCGCCGCGCTGCTGGTCTCCATGGCCGTTCTGCTCGTGGGGTTCGCCCTGCTGGCCAGCCCGGGACGGACGAAGCGCCAGCCCCGCCCAGAGTGACGGCGCGACCCCGCGCTCCGGCGCACTCAAATACCCCGGCCCTGTGGGCGGCTCGCCCGCGTCCCCCTGGGGATGCGCTCGACCCCTTGGGAAAGGGGCGGCTAGATGGCCGGCCGTCGCAGCAGCGACGGACGGCCTATCACCGCCCCGTGCCCCGCGGGGCACGGGGCGGTAGATCAGTTGGAAGATCGCGTCCTTGGCATGGACGAGGCCAGGGGTTCGAATCCCCTCCGCTCCACTTCGCAAAGCCCGCTGGGCCCCTGCCTGGTCCCCCGGGCACCCCACGGCTTTGTGACCACGGGGATGTGGCCTAGGGGTTAGGGCGGGGCACTCATAATGCCCAGGTCGCCGGTTCAATTCCGGCCATCCCCATGACTTTCCAGGAGTGGCGCGGGGTTTCCGCGTTGGCACTAGGGCAGGCATCCTGGCCGTGAAACGAGCCACGGCTTGGGCACTCCAGGCTTGACCGTGGCACGGTGAGGCCCGGGTCGGCCCGTTCTCCTGTTGGGCGCAGGACGCACGATAAAATGCCCCAGGAACCACGACCGGAGTTCATCGAAACCGAGTTGGCCGCCACGTTGGAGAGGTTCCGACGCTACTTGACGGGCACGCGCTTTGACCGCCGGAGGAAACTCCGCCCGAGCACGGCGACCTCCTACGTCGCCCGGATGCGCGGCGTCCTGCGGTGGACGCAAAACCTCGACCCGAGCGTGGAAGACGCCCAGGCTTACTTCGCCTACCTCTCCGAGACGGAGCACCAACCCTCGGACGCGACGAAGCGCGTTCGCTACTTCACGGTGAAGGCATGGTTTGAGTGGAAACGGCGTCCGCTCTCCGAGGCCGAGGAGCGCGCGTTCCTCGTGCCGCCGACACCTCACAATGCGCGCGAGGCGCCGCTCACGATGGACCGCATCCACGAACTCCTCGCCCGCATCCCGGACCGCCGCCGCTACGCCCTCGTGCGGACCCTGCTCGCCACGGGCCTGCGCCGCGCCGAGGTCGCCGCCCTCAAGGTCGAGCACGTAGACTTCGAGGCGCGCAAGGTGTGGGTGCCGGAAATCGGGGAGGACGGGCGAGCCGCGGCGAAGGGAGGCAACGGGGGATGGATCTGCATCTCGCGCCTCGCCCTCGACGCCATCGAGGAGCACCTAACGAGCCGGCGCCTGCGCCCCGATCCCGCGGCTCCCCTCTTTGAGTCGCTCCTCACGGGCGGCCACCTCACGCCCGACGCCGTGACGGACCTTGTGGGCAACCTCACGAAGCGATACCTCGGCCAACGGGTGACGTGCCACGAATTTCGGCACGCCTTCGCGTCCCACGCCGCGGCCGGCGGCGAAGGCAGGCCGCCAATGGGCATCACGGCCCTGCAACGCCAACTCCGACACAAAGACAAGAAAACGACGCTTCGCTACGTGCACGCGGTCGAGAATTTACAGGAAGCCTACGAGCGGAGCGCGCCGCCCTTCTAGCGCGCGCCCACGGTGCCGACAAAGAAAGACGGTTCGCGCGGCGGCTTGCCGCGGCAATGCGGCTTGTGGTCGGTGTAGACCTCGCGCCACGTCAGGCCGGAGAGGTCCGCCTCGTTCCACTCGCGTCCACATTGCGGGTATTTGTGTTTGGTGGCTTCGGTTGCCATCAAGGAAAAACTCGCCCGCACTTCGTTAAGACCGGCGCCGGGGAGGTTGGTGAAACCACTTGTGCCCAGGTCACGTCCAACTCCCAACGCTCGGCACAGACACAGGGTCGCTCGGCGGGCCACCGAAGGGAAGCACGCGCAGAGTGATGGAATGTTCTGGCGTGGGCTTGAAGCCGTAGAGAGGGATCTGGGAAGTGAAGGTGGCGTGCTCGCCACTTCGGAGCGTCAAGCCTTCGCCTGCACTTCGCCGAGTATGCACGCGACCGGGCGCCTCGTGCCTCTTTCCATCAGGGGTCGTAAATGCAAGGACGACCTGATGAGGAGCCGTCTCGCCCCCGCCTGTGTTGGCGGCCTCGAACAGTATCGCCACCTCGTCTCCCCCGCCGGCCCATCTCGGCGGGTTCACAACGCCAAGCGCGAGCCGCGGCTTCGCGCGCGTGTCCTGTTCGCGGAGCAACCTTTGTTGTTGGCGGGCGACAACAACAAGCACGGCGGTGAAGACGAGTCCGCCAACGGCCGAAAGCGCCTGGATGGCACCGGAGTGCCGGTCGAACCAAGACCAGTCGAACGCCACGACGCCCGAGAGTCGCGGGATGGAAAAAGCCCCCGCCACGAGCGGGCGGAAAGGCGGGCATCGGCCGTCATCAAAGGGGGAGGGGACCCCACCCGACCCCTTCTCGTGCCGTGCGCGGTGTTGCCCAAGCGGTGAAGAAGTAGCCCGCCTGGGCGTTCATCGGTTAAGATTCCTCGCCGCGCAAGGTGCGGAACTTCTCGCGGCGACCCGAGACGAGAACTTTCTTCATGTAGCGGAGGATGGACTGCCGACGCACGAGGAGCGCCGTGCGGAGCCACGGCATTGCGGCCGTCGGCTTGCTCTTGGCGCGCCACTCGGTTTTGGGGCCGGCGGGCGCGCCCACGTCATAGTTCCAAGTGCCGAACTCGGTCGCGCGGGCCTTGTGAATGGCCGGCGACGAAGCGGGCACGCCGACGCCGGTCGGGCGGTCGCCATCGCGAAACACCGTGATTTCCCTCTGGAGTTCACCGGTTTCCCGCGGCACTAGGCGCCGCGCCTCGGAGGCCACCTTGTCCGCGGCCCACTCAAGCATATCTCGTTGCGCTTCGGGATTTGCGCGCTCGTAGAGACGCCGCAAGAGCGCCTCTTGGCCATCAAGGCTCGCGCTCACCTTGAAGCGGAAGGGGCCGTTCGCCATCAGTCCAATCCCGGCTCGGCCGGAGCCGCGGCAGGCACAGGGTCCGGCGTGGCGACGGCGAACGCCCGCTTGTTGAGATTCAATTTGTTCATGTCAAACGCCCGTTTGGGGAAGAAGAGGGGAGAAGTTCACGCCGTCACGCCCAGGCGCCGGAGTTCCCGCATGAGGTCGTCCGCCTTGGCGCCATTCACGATGATGGAGCCGGGTTGGAAGACGACAGTGGTGCCCTTGGCGTCACTGGCGCCCGGCCTGCCCACTTGGACGCGTTCGGCCCCGTGCTCGCCGGCCAAGAATAGGCTCGGGCCACGCACGATGCCATCAAAGCCATGCGCGAAGCCGGGGACGCCTGCCTGCTTGAGGAGGGAGTCCCATTGCGTTGCGGGCGCGTTGGCCAAGACGAGGCTCTTGATGATATCTTGAAGCCGGGCGCGGGCATCCGTATTTGGGCCACCCGCGAAGATTTGCGCGGGGTTGCCGCGCTCATTGCCCGCCGTTCGCCCCATGAGGGCGTCTGCGATTGCGGCGCCGTCGAAGAGGCTCGCGTTGGCGTTGTTCGAGTAGGACCCCGCAGTGAACCCCGTCATCAATGAAACGATGTTGTGCTTGTTGGCTTCAAGGAAAGCAGTCAAGCCATCGTATTCCACGCCTTCCCGAGTGCGGAAGTTGGCACCGGGCATGGAGGAAGCCGAAGCCGTCGCCGAAGCGGCGTCCCGCGTTGCGTCGGCCTGCGCGCGCAAGGCGCGGCCAGTGGCATCTACACGCGCCGCAATGTCTGACTCCGTGAAGCCCAGGTCAAGTAGGCGCTTATGAAATTCTGAAGTGGCTTCCGACTTGTCGGCCGTGATCTCCGTTTGGTCACGGAGCGCCTTCGAGGACTTGAGCGCCTCGGCGGCGAGGGAATACTCGGCGCCTTTCACGTTCTCCAAGCGACCCGCGAGTGCACCGAGCGGTCCCTCGATGCGCGAGAGCTCCGTGAGTGTGGCGATGGAGAGCTTCTGGAGGTTTACGCCGAAGTCATTCATGCCCGAGGAAAGTGAGTCCTGAAGAGCCTTCGATTGCTCGATGATGGACTTCGACTGCGCCTCGTTCATCTGCCCGGCCTTGCGGGTGAGCACGTCCATATGGCGCTCGGCGTCGTCGAGCGTCTTCGACAAGTCGGCGCGCGCCTTCTCATCGACGGGCGAGACGAGCTTCGCCTTGGCTTCGCTCACCGTCCTCTGATACTCGACGATGCGAGCGGTGATTTCGGCGAGCGTGCCCGACGTTTCGATACGGCGCTCCTGCTCGGTGGCGATCCACTCGTCGGCGAGGTGCTTGTGAAGGTCTGAAGCGCCCTGCTCCTGGCCGCTAAGGCCTGACATCAGGCGGGACTGCTCGGCGTAGAGGCTTTGCAGTTTTTCCCGGTTCTTCGGGTTGTCACCGAAGTTCGGCCAGTCACCCCATCCCTTGAAGTCGATGTCGTCCTTGAGTCCCTCAATCTCGGACTTCAACTGTTGCAGGCGAAGACGTGTCGCTTCCAGGCGAGCGTCCGCACCGGCGGAGTTGAACGCGATGAGGCTCTCCGTCGTGCGGTCGGTGGACTCGCCGATGCCGTCCATCGCGGATTTGATGGCCGTGAAGCCGGCGACGACGCCGACCGCGGCGGCGCCCAAGGTGACGACGTTTGCAAAGGCCGCGGCAGCGGTCGCCGCGTTCCACTCCGCAGCGGTGAGCGCGCGCAAAGCCGCGACGGCGGCGGGCGCCTTCGTGGCGAGTTGCAAAGATTGGACGGCCACGAGGCCCATCGACATCTCGGCGCGAATTTGCGCCTTGTCGAGCGAGATGTGCGCGCGCTCCAGGTCTTGCGCGGCCTTGCGGGCCTGCGTGGAGTTGGCGCCGAACCTTGCGATGGCGTCGGAGTAGCGGTCCTGTGCGGCCCGCATGGAGTCCATGCTCTGAGTCGTCGAGATTTGCGCCAGGTCCAGGCGCGTGAAAAGGCGGCTCGCCTCCTCCACGGAGCGCGCGGAGGACATCATCGAGGCCGTGAGGGCGTCGGAGAACGATCGCACGCCCCGCTTCATCCCATCGACGCCCTGGTTGAAACCCGACAGGTCGAGGGCAACCTTCACTTGGAGGTCTTCATCGGCCATCTGGTTCACGCTCCTGGGGCTTCACGGCGCTCTCCACGGCGGCCATCTCGAAGGCGGCGTGCGCCTCCTCGGCGGCGGCCTTTAGGGCGGCGAGGCCCTCGTGCAACTTGGCGAGGCCCGCCTGGATGCGCGCGGAGCGCGCGAGCGCCGCTTCGGTGCGGGCTTTCCACTCCTCGGGCG
>JAIVGU010000152.1 GCA_020201445.1 Halobacteriales archaeon | reverse complement strand
GAAGGGGATTGCCATTGTGGCGGGGAATCCCCCAACGGTGGACTACGTGGACGGCCGGTTGCGCCCGTCCGAGGAGACGGGCGGGGATTGCCGGTCCATGGCCCAGTTCACGACCGCGATGGCGTGGTTGCCGTGGTACCAATGGGGCCCTAGGCTGACCCGCTGCGCGCCCAACCCGTCGAGCAGGCGGTACTCCGGCTTGGTAAAGGGGATGTGGTCCGAGAGGAGGAAGATGGGGTCGGCCGGGAACTGGAAGTCCAGCACCGGCGTCCCCTCGGGGTCGAGCAGCACGGGCGTCCCCTTGCCCTCGAGGTCCTCCAGCAGCTCCTCCAGCCCGAAGGCGGCGACGCTGACGCCGCGCTGCACCTCCTTCCAGTCCGGCACCGACCAGCCGCCCTGGAGCGCCTGCTGGAGGCGCGCCGCCGTCGAGCGCTCGTCGGGGTGGAGCATCTGCACCTTGGCGCCCTCGATGCGCACCGTGCGAGACCGCAGTGCGCTCTGCGCGAACACCGAGTAGCTCTCGACGTCCTCGCGCAGGCCATGGCTCAGGAAGAACGCGGACTGGACGTTGCGGCACAGCAAGTCCACCCGCCCCGCGCCCGCCGTGAGGTCGTTGAGGTGCCAGGTGCCCGAGGAGTCCCCGGTGTGGCTGACGGTCACGAAGCGGCGCACGGGGCGCGGCGACCTTGTCCTGGGATTTCAGCGATTGGGGCAGCGTTCCAGTGCAGCGTCCCGATGGACGCCCGCGTGCCGGTTTGCTCCCAACCAGCAGACTACGCCATCGCCTTGGCCTTGGGGTAGGCGCCGCAGCGCATGCAGAACGGCAGCGCGGGCACTGGGAACGTCCCGCAGAAGCGGCACGCCTCGAGGTGCACCAGCCGCGTCCCGGCCACGCGGGTGCCGTGCAGGAAGGGCCACGCGAACACGAGCCCGGTCACCAGGATCGCCGACCCGACGCTCATCAGGGAGACCGTGTGCAGGATGGCGGCCTCGCCGAGGACCACCGCCCACGACACCGCGGCGAGCAGGAGCAGCAGGAGTCCGGTGGCCTGCGCCGACAGCTTGATCGGCATGGCTGCTGCGTCCGTCCTTCCCTTACTTAAGGCCTGTAGCGCAATCCCTGAAGGGACACGCTTGGGGCCTCCCCGCAACCCTGAAGGGTCAGGGTCCGCTCGCCGCGCCGTGCGCCTCCCCACCCGTTCCATCGCCCTCGCGCTGCTGCTCCTGGCGGGCTGCACCGGCCCGTCCACCAGCTCCCCGGCCAGCCAGGCCCCCGCCGGCTTCCCGCTCGACCCCTCGTTCCCCAGCCCGCAGCCCGCCGACGTGCGGCACCTCACCTTCGTCGCCCAGCTCAAGGACGCCAACGGCGCCGTGTGGCCCACCGGCTCCGGCAACTACGTGCTGGGCGACTACGTCTTCGGCTCCGCGCTCGGCCACGGCTTCTTCATCGCCGACGTCCACGACCCCGCGCACCCCGCCATCGTCTACAACACGACCGCCGACAGCCCGACCGCGTACGCCCGCAAGGCGGAGGTGCTGGCCCACCCCGACGGCCGCCGCACCCTCGTCCTCGCCACCCAGACCAAGGGCGTCCACTTCTGGAACGTGAGCGACCCGCGCCACCCCGAGTTCAAGGCGGTCCTCGACCTTGGCGCCGGGGTGGCCAACCACAACGTCGCCGTCGTCCCCGGCACCGACTACGTGTTCAACGCGCCCTCCTCGGGCGGCGGCGGGCAGGTCCCCGGCACCAGCGACGGGGTCGCCAAGAACGACCTCATCGACGTGAGCGACCCCGCCAACCCGGTCTCGCTGGGCAGGTTCGGCGGCTACGGCTGCCACGGCATCACCTTCCACGGCCGCTTCGGCGAGCCCAAGTTCCGCGCCTACTGCGCCGGCAAGGACGCGACCGAGATCTGGGACCTCGACCACCTCGACCCGAAGGCCAAGGACTTCGGCATCCGCGTCGCGGGGGCGGTGCAGAAGACGGACAACCCCATCCTCGGCACCCGCGGCCTGCACCACCTCGCGGCCAGCAACGCCGACGGCACCGTCCTGCTCATCGGCGACGAGTTCAGCGGCGGCGGCCAGCCGGGCTCCTGCTTCGCGCACGACCCCTTCACCGGCGCCTCCACCCCGCTCGGCGCGCTGTGGTTCTATGACGTCAAGGACGAGGCGAAGCCGGTGCTCAAGGGCTACCTCAGTCCGCCGACGATGACGCCGCAGACGCCGCCCTCCTCCGCCGGCCCTGTCCCCCTGCCCGCCACGCCGGTCGACCCGTTCGGCGACACCCCCGGCGCCGGCTGCACCGCCCACTTCGGCACCCTGGTCCCCGGCGAGCAGAAGATGGTCATCGCCTGGTACAACGCCGGCGTCCTGCTCGTCGACTTCACCGACCCCGCCAGGCCCGCCATCCTCGACCAGTACCGTGCCCCCGGCATCGACACCTGGAACGCCCGCGTCTGGAATGGCTACGTCTTCACGGGCGACATTGGGCGCGGGATGGATGTCCTCAAGCTGACCTGATTCGCCCCCCCCCCCCCCCCCCCCCCC
>JAIVGU010000333.1 GCA_020201445.1 Halobacteriales archaeon | reverse complement strand
GTGTAGGCTTGCGCGGTGGGGACGCCTACCTCCCCGCCTAGTCCCGCCTGTCTCCGGGTGCCATCCGGTGTCCGGGTGGCGGGCTCGCGACGAGGGTCCTCCTCTTAAGGTTCGCTCCCAGGGCGCTTGCGCCCCTTGCGCTTGCCCGGCGGGGGGGTCCCAACCGCCTCCTCGTGCTCGATGCGGGCCGCCACGTCGAAGGGGATACCGAGGCGGTCGCGCAACTGGTCGAGCAGGATGCGCTCCTTGCGCCCCATGGCGCCGTCGGACCACACCAGGCGCACCTGGCTGGCGTAGAGGCCCAGCTTGTCGCCGGCCGGCATCGCCTCCACTGGCGCCGCGGTGGGCACGACGGCGTCGGCGATGCGGCGCCCCAGCTTCTCCAGCGGCGAGAGCGCCAGCAGGGCGAGGCCGGCGAGGATGCCGCCGACCACGATGCCGAAGGTGGACAGGTAGTTCTCGGCGATCTTGCTGATGGAGACGAAGACGCCGAGGAAGACGACGAGAACGGCGCCGCGCACGACTCCCCGCCGCAGGTGGATGTCGATGCCGAACAGGCGGTGCCGGACCAGGGCGTAGGCGACAGCGGCGGGGAGCGCCATGCGCCACAAGCCGTAGAGGAAGGTGGCCATGCGCGGCTGCGGGTCCTCCGGCGGCAGGAGGAACTCCGCGACGAGGGGGGTGGCGAGGGCGAGGGCGGTCAGGATGAGGAGGACGCGGCCACGGTACTCGACCGGGGTGTTGCGGGTGGAGCGCATGCCCTCCAAGATAGCGAAGGCGGCGGGGAGAAGGCCAGCGAGGCGTGTGACCAGGAAGGCCGAGAGCCAGAAAATTTGGGCGTGGTTCTCGAACTGCACCTGGAACGTATGAAGGAGACGGGTGGCAACCAACCCGGAATCGATGATGGCGTTCAACGTGAATGCAGAACCCACCACAAAGGCAGCACTTTCGCTGAAGCCAGTGGGGGATCGGCGTGCGCTGCGAATGAGGATCAGGCCCAGCAGGGATGACAAGAACGGGGTGCCGAAAGCCAGGGGAGAAAAGGGGCCATACTCCGTCCTTCCTGCAACGATGCATTCGACCAAGCAGGGGTTCAGAAGATAGGCAACCTGAAGCGCAAGACCCCCCGCAATCAAACCTGCCGCGAAAAGCCGGCGCCGCCAAGCCGTCGATGGAGGGTAGTAGGCCAGGAGGAAATAGCAAATCGACGGGAACAGGGCAAGCAGGACATGGTTCTGGAGAATCACCCAGAAATGCTGCCATCTGACCGAACCCTGAGCAATGGCAATGTGGTTGAGACCCAGGAACAGGATAGAAAGACCTTGGAGCAGAAGATAGATTGCGAAGGCACGGTTGACGCGGCTGGTGAAGCGGACCTTCAGGAGGAGGCCGATGAGAAAGAACAGGAAAGTTGCCGCCACGAACTGAGTGGCGACATAGAACTCCCCTCGCACGCGTCCGCCACCTCAGGGGTGCGAATAAACCCGCTCGACTGCCGGTCGGCCGAGGGGCAGCCAAGTGGCGAGGGCGGGGCAGGCCTTGGCGCCTTCGGGGGGCGTCCGGCGCAGGCTGGCGAACAGCAACGCCCCAGCCAGGATGGCCACGGCGCCGCCCGCGAACCCGGGCCAGGGGACGGGGAGGCCGAAGGGGCCGGTCTTCTTGGCAGTGGTTTCGAAGGCGAGCAGGCCCCACTTGGTGTCGCCGACGTTCGCTTTCTTGGCCAGGACCGCGAACTCCAGCACCTTGACCCCCTCCACCGCGTCGGCGGGGACGTGGAAGTGGAAGAGTTGCGTCAGGGTGGGCTGCCCGGCGGCCAGGGTGTCCGCCTTGGTCGTCGGGGTGTCCCATGCGACGGCCGCGGTCGCGTTGAAGGCGGTCGTGAGGTCCACGGTCGTGTTGGAGGTCTGGCCGCTGCGGGAGAACGTGACCATGATGGTCGCCTCGACGCCGGCCTCCACGAGGATGCCCGCGCTGACGTAGGACGAGAACTGCATCGTTGCCGTGGCCACCACGCCCTCCTTCTCGAAGCTCAGGGTGCTGGAGTCGTGGCACAGAAGGGGAGCGCTGACCTTCGTCTTGCAAGTGGCGGCGCAGCCGTGGGCAATGTCATGACACGCATCTGCTGTCGGAACCACAAGGCTCAGGGCGAACACGGACAACGGGAGGGCGGCGGTCACCAAGACGAGGCGCCGGAGCAGGGCCATGGAGCGGCCAAGGGCAACTTGCATATAATTTGAGGAGCAGCGGAGCCATCGTTCGCCAGGAGCAACTCAAACGGGCTGGAAACCACGAGAAAAACCGGGCAAGGAAAGGGAAAAGGGAATCCAGGAGGATTATTCCTGGGAGCGGACGCGCAGGGTGACGAAGGCCGCGCCGACGGCCGCCACGGCGACGAACGCCATGACGTAGAGGGAGAAGTTGTCGTGGGAGACGCCCATGTTGTCCTCGAAACCCCTGCAGCCACGAATCCAGTCATGGCACGCTGCCGCGCCGGGAGCGAACGCGACGAGGGAGAGGGCGGTCAGGCCGAGGGCCAGCAGGCATGCGAGACGTGGGGTCTGCATGGG
>JAIVGU010000151.1 GCA_020201445.1 Halobacteriales archaeon | reverse complement strand
GCCCAAGCCCTCCGACGACATCCTCGAGGTGCAGGACCAGGCGGTCAACGCGACCACGCTCTCCCAGCAGCTCGGGGCCAAGGCGCACCTGGAGACGCACGGCACCTGGAAGCTGCGCGTCACCCTGCTGCAGGCGGGCGGCTGCCCCGACCCCAGCGGTGGCCTCGACCCCGCCAACCGCAACGCCGCCTGCCGGCAGGGGCTGGAGGACGCCGGCGCCGCGCCGCAGGACCAGGCCGCGGGCACCGACGGCGGCAACCCGTTCACCGTCGGGGTTTTCTCCTACAGCCGCTTCGCGCCGGATATCCAGAAGATTGGGTGACACATGGCAGCGACTGACACCATCGTGGGGATCACCGGGGCGGTGCTGCTGGCCGTCGTCATGGTCGGCGTCTTCGTCTACGAGTACAACAACGCGCCCGCCGCGGCCGGCGGCTCCGACGCGGAGCTGCTGGAGCACTTCCACGAGGACTACCCGCTGCTCAACGCCACCGGCGACCTCAACGGCAACGGCATCCCGAACTACAAGGACGGCGACATGGACGGCGACGGCGTCGCCAACGACAACGACGGCGCCACGGCGGTCACGCTGCGCTTCAACGGCACCATGCCGCCCCCGTCGCCGCCCGCCCAGGCCGCGCCGCCCATGGAGTTCAAGCTCCACGTCGAGGCCGGCAACCTCGCGGCCGCCTTCACGCTCTACTACAACAGCACCACCATCTCCCCCCTGCCGGGCCTGCCGACGCTGAACCTGGAGGTGACCGGCGGCGAGGTGACCGCCTCCAGCCCCGTCCGCACCCAGGCGCAGGGCAGCACGGCGGTCTCCATGACCCTCACCACCGAGGCGCTCGCGCCCGGCGACTACACCCTCCGCGTCACCCAGACCCAGCCTGGGCCCGCCACGCAGTTCGCGGTGAAGGCGTTCCTGGACCACGGCGAGGGGCACCCCCACCGCGACGCGCCGCTCATCAAGTCGTGAGACCCCAGCCTTCGCGCCGTCCGCGGTGAAGGAAGCTAGGCCGCGAAGCGCAGGAACGCCGCCCAGCCGCCCATCTGCTGGAGCCGCTGCCCCGCCTCGTGGCCGGTCGAGAGGATGGTGATGCGGGCGCGCGCCTGCTCCGCCGCGTGCAGCGCCTCGGCGGCCTGCCCGGCGCGCACGACCTGGTCCGTGACGAGCAGGTGCTCCACGGCGCCGGTCGCGAGGGCGCGCTCCACCTCGGCGGGGCCGTAGGCGGCGGAGTGGCCGCGGGCGATGCGGTCCATCAGCTCCTCGACGAGGGCGTGCTCCGTGGCGACGCGGTGGCCGCGCACGACCCGCTCCACCACGCCGCGCTTGACCGCCTCGTGGACGCCGGCGCGCCCGCCGCCGCTGGTGCCCTCGGTGACGGCGCCGGCCGCGAGCTGGGGCGCCTTGGAGCGCGCGAAGTCGAGGAACTCCTCGCGCCACCAGCCGGGCCCCACCACGATGAGCGGGATGTTCGGGTCGGGGCGCAGCAGCCTGAGGCTCTCCAGCGTCTGGGCGTAGAACTGCCGCTTGGCCTCGGCGGCGCCCTCGTGGCGCTTGCCCTGCCCCGCGCTGGGGAGGCTGCCGAGCATCTGGATGCCGTACGACTTGAGGACCGCGAACTGCGCCTCCGTGTCGTCGATGGCGAGCAGCAGGAGGTGCGGGCGGCCGCTCTGCGCCACCGCCTCCTCGACCAGGCGGAGTTGCCATGGCTGCAAGGGGCGGCGCGCCTGCACCTGGACGTCCATGCCGTCGGGGCGGACGATGAGGGTGTGGTGGCGGCCCATGTCCTGCGGGCCCGCCTCGATGGGGCCCAGGACGCGCAGGTGGTCGTCGAAGTCGTGCCACTCCACCGACTCGGCGCGCACCCCGAGCCGGACGCGGCGCTTCTCCATCTTCGCCTCGCGCAGCTTGTCGCCCGTGGACTCGGCGGTGCGCACGGTGTCGGCGGTCACGCGGTCGCCCACCTGGATGAGGCTGCGCAGGGTCCAGAGGTCGTCGAGGCTGTCGACCTGGAGGTGGAGGAACCCCTCTGCGACGTCTTTCTTCAGCAGCCTCATGCTTCTCCCTCTCCGAAACCACGAATTTCACGAATTGCACGAACGGACGCCCTTCGTGAAATTCGTGGTTCCACATGGTCGGGCCTCCAGGAAGCCGACCCCGTTGAACCCACGGATTGCACGAACGGACGCTCTTCGCGCAATTCGTGAAATTCGTGGTTCCGCATGGTCAGGCCTCCACGAACGCGACCGGCCCAGCCGGCAGGACCGCCTGCGCCTCCTCGTTGCTGACCCCGAAGCGCTCCACCAGCAACTGCGCGGCGTCGGCGGGGTCCATCGTGCCGGGCACCAGTTCCAGCAGGCCCTCGGCGTAGGGCAGCAGCGAGCGCGGGGGCTTGCTGACCTGGCTCGCGTTGACCCAGTAGGCGGTCGCGGCCCCGCCCTGGCGCCACGCCCGGCTCGCGGCGACGGCGAAGTGGCAGGCGGCGCGCAGGTCGTCGGGCGGAATCTCCGGCACGGTGCCCTCGGCGGGGCGCACGACAATGCTGGGGGCACCGTGGATCTCGGCGTGGACGTAGCGGTCGCCGTCGCGCAGGTACTTCTTCACCACGGCGTCGTTCTGGCTGGCGTTGCGGCCGCCGACGGCGACGAGGCCGTGCGGCGTGACGGTCCAGCGGTAGGACTCGAACCAGAAGTGGCGGCTGACGCGCTCCACCTTGGCGGGCGCCGCGCCGAACGCGTCGAGCCCCCTCTCCTCGACCTCGCGCAGGCGCTCCCTGGCGTCCTGGAGGGCCTTGTCGGCGCCCTCGCGGCGGCTGCGCGCCTTCTTCGCGGCGGCGTAGCACGCCTCGGCGTTCTCCTGCACCGTGAGCCGCAGGTCCACCTCCACGTCGCGCGGCGTGCCGTCCTGGAGGGTCAGCCGCAGCAGCGCGGTGCCGTTGTGCGGCCGCAGCTCCGCGACCTGCCTGGCGAACGGGTTGCCCTCGGCGCGGCCCTTCGCCAGGGCGCGCTCCACCTCGGCCCAGGAGCGCTCCTGCCGCGCCTTGTGCAGCGCGTCCAGGATGCCCTGCACCTCGCCGAAGCTGGCGTACAGGGCCTCGCCGTCCGCCTTGTGGCGGGCCTCCTCCTCCACGAACCCCGCGATGGCGCCGGCGACCTGGTCCACCTGCCGCTGCACCTTCGCCCGGGCCTCGTCGAGGCGCGCCTGCCGCGGGTCCTCCGCCTCCTCCTCGCCGTCGCCCGCGTCCACGGTGCCGACGAAGAACTGGTCGAGCGCCGCGCGGAGGCTGGGCGCCTCCTCGTGGCTGTAGGCCGGCGCCGGGTAGCGCAGCAGCGGGAACGGCACGGCATCGACGAGGGCTGCCCTGCCGTCCTCCTGCGCGTAGACCAGGGCCGGCGCGAGGTCGTTGCGCGCGATGTCGCTGCCGAGGCGCTCCAGGGCGGCGTGGACCGCCCGCACCTGCTCCCCGGTGAGCTTCGGCGTCGGCGTGTTCTTGTCGACGCCGCTGCGGAGGCAGAGCTCCTCCGCCCACAGCGGCCCGAAGCCGAGGTCCAGCGCCAGGCAGCGCACCAGGTCGCGCTTGGCCGCCGCCAGCCTTGCCGCAAGCCCCTCCTCGCCGAGGCCGAAGGGCAGCGCGGAGCCGGGCGGCGGCAGGTAGGGCTGGCCCTTGCGCAGGCTGCGCGCCCCGAAGTCGCCGCCCCGCATCGGCAGCGCGATGGTGCCGTCCGCGTCGAGCAGCAGGAGGTTGCCGTCCCCGAACAGCTCGAAGACAAGCGCGCGCCGCCCGTCGCCGCGCTCCAGGTCCATCCGCACCAGGCGGTCGAAGCCAATCTGCGCGAGGCCGACGACCCGCGTGTTCTCCAGGGTGTTGCGCAGGACCTGCGCCAGCATGCTCGGCTTGTCCGGGTTCTCCGGCGGCCGCTTCGTGACCGTGAGGAACCTGCCCAGCTCGAACAGCAGGTCGATGCGCCCCATCCCCTTGCGCCGCAGCCGCAGCAGCACCCGGTCCTTCGCCGGCTGGTACGCCTTCTCCAGGCGCGCCCCCACGAGAAGGGGGGCCAGCTCCGCGGCCAGGGCGGCCACGTCCACGTTCGTCATCCCCTGCTTCAAGGCGTTCGGCGACGGAGCCCACCTTTTTGAAGGACTTCCCTGTGGCCGCCGCGTGGCCGAGGACAGGAAGGACGACGGGTACGAGTTCACGCCCCCCGACTTCGACGAGGACGCCTTCATCCACCGCGAGCTGGTCTCCTTCAAGACCACGGCCATCCTCTTCGTGTGGGGCATCGTCGCCGCCGCCGTGAGCTGGGCCGCCTTCCTCGCCGTGGGCGGCACCGACCTCGGCTGGTTCCTCGGCCTCCTGGTCTGCGCCGGCTTCGGCTACGCCCTCAAGCTCCTCTACCCCCGCCTCGGCGCCGACGTCGCCCACTTCAAGCGCAAGGAGTGGGTCGGCACCGGCTTCCTGTTCTTCTTCACCTGGCTGAGCTTCTTCGTCCTCGCCGTCAACCCCCCGGTCACCGACATCGCCCCGCCCCAGGTCTTCATCTACGCCAGCCCCCCCGTCCAGGAGGCCGGCGCCCCCGTCACCGTCGAGGTCCTGGCCACCGACAAC
>JAIVGU010000332.1 GCA_020201445.1 Halobacteriales archaeon | reverse complement strand
CGAACCGGGGCCGCCAGGCGGCCAGCGCCTCGCCGATGTGCGCCTCCGGAGGAGCGGGTTCGGCACGGCCGCCGAATCTCTCCAGGTAGCTGCCCCATGCTAAGGCACCCTGCCGGGAGACTTGCTCCTCCAACTCCGCCAAGGCCAGGCCTGCCGTCTCGACAATCTGGGCGCGCGCTTGGGGAATCAGGCCGACCTGGAGGGGGGAATGGAGGGCCTCGACCGTGTCGTGCAGTGCCTGGATGCGGTCCTGGGTGGCGCGGGCGAGCAGGAGGCGGCCGGGGGCTTCGCTGAGTTCAAGGAGGGCTCGCATCAGCTCGGTGCGGCCGCGGTCAAACCCGTCCTTCAGGCGGCCTTCCAGCAGGCGGCCCGCATCCCGCAGATGGACCAGCGCGCCGAGGACGTTTCCGGAATCCATGGCCTGGAGAGCCTGTTCGCGCAGGGCGGCCGCGGAGGCCGATTCCTTGTACTCCGACTCGACGGAACGGATGGCCTGCTGGAGGCCGTCGTTCGCACCCCGTGCCATCTCCTGGAGCGTCGCATGCAGGGTCTGGAGGGCGTCTTTCGCGTCCTCGCCAGTGGGCGGAGGCAGCGGCTTGCCCCAGCCCATCCGTTCGAGGTCACGCGCAATGGATGCCGCCGCCGCCCGCAAGGCGCCAGTGGCCTGCCGAATGACAGTGTCGGCCTGCTCCCGGAGGGTGCCGAGCTTGGCGCGCTGCCGGTGAAGCAAGGCCAAGTCCAGGTCGTCGTGCCGGCGCGGGTTGCTCTCCAGGGGCTGGTCCGGATGCTCGCTGACCCGGAGATAGGGGGCCAACTCTGTGCGTAAGGGCCAGAGGCTGGGGAGGGATTCGCGGGGTGCGCCCAGGAGTTTGGCGGAGGAGGCTAGCCGGCTTTCCAAGTCGTTGTAGGTTTCGATGAATTCGGCGAATTCCCGCGCCTTCAACTGTAGCGGCAAGCCATACTGGTTCATGGACACCACGCCTCGTTTCATGATCAGGGTGCCCACGATGATGAGGATGGGGCTTGCTAGCAGCGCGTAGCCGGCAAGCTTGCTGCCCGTCTGCATGAAGAACGCGCCCAGCAGTATGAGGGCGATGGCCGTTCCCACTGCGGACCCCGCGATGATTTTCGCTTCCTTGTTCAAGGCTCACCTCAGGAGGGCGTGGAGGAGGTGGGAAAGGCCAAACGGCCATGCGAGGGCGATGCCGAGGGCAAGCACAATGGCCGCGCCCCATCCGGCCAGGCTGACAGGGTCCAGCACTCGGAACGCCGCATCGTATCCAATCCAGAGGGTCATCTTCCGTTTCCAGTGCATGGACCAGGCCCAGGTTAGAACCGCTCCGGCAAGGACGCCTGCGGCGGCCACCGCCGCGACGTTCCCCGCGAGTTGCCAACGAGTGGTCTGGAGGTTTGTCTCTGTGGCATCGTAATGCAGGCTCGCCGCGTCACGGTAGGCCCCATCCACAGCCGCGTCGAGGTTTATGGCAGTGCTGTGGAGAGAGGCAAGCTGCCGCCATGTGGGAAGCGGGTACATATCAGTCTGGAACCGGTCCAACGTGGCCTGAATCCTCTCGAGCAGGCCCCCCGGCATTCGCACACCATCGGCATACGCATGCCATGCGCGTCCCGCCGCAGCCGCATCGGTGCTGCCCTGGATGGCGTGGGCAGCGTTCTCGCTGGCCTGGGCCAACTGTTGCAGCAGGGCGTTTAGGCCTTGGTAATCGCGGTGCTGGGGGGGCGCGACGCAGACGGGGCTGGTTCCCAGAGAGTCCTGGAATCTGGGAGGCAGCGCAAAGGGCTGCGTGTCCTGTGGGCAACCCTGCGCAACGGCGGCCCCGGAGGGTCCCCCCAAGAGGAGGGCGGATAGGCTCGCCAGGAGGACTGCCGCCCACGCCGCCTTCATTTTCCGGCCTCCAGCTCGCGGCGGAAGCGTCCTGCAATGAAAGGTCCACAGAGGCCAAGGCCGATAGCCAAGCCCAATGTGCCTCCCGTGACCCACGCGCCCCAGGGCTGAAGGCTATCGGCGGCCTTCTGGGCATCCTGCTGAGCGCGGGATTCCTGGTCAACCTGGTCGGGACCGTTGCCGTGCAGCGCTGGCTTGTGGGCTGGCGCTAGCAGGAGGAGCAGGAGGCAGGCAAGCGCGGCGGCGCCCAGCCCGAACCCAAGGATGCGCACCGCCCGCGTCATAGCCCCAGAATCCCCCCCGCATTGTAGCGCATCGCGAGGCCGTTGATTTGCTGCAGCCGCGTGAGTTGTTGCCGCTCGAAGGTGAACAGCGTATTGACGCTCACGATTGGGCGACGGCCAATCGTGATTCCAAAGTGGGTCTCCTGCAGCCGCGCCATCTTGCCTAGCTTCGCCTCCACCTGACCGGTCTGGGGGAAAAAGCGGGGGGTTTTGGCCAGGCGGAGCGGGAGCCGGACCATGCCGAGATTCTTTTGGGCCTCCTCTGGGCGCACGTCCTGAATGCTTTGCTTGCGCAGCGCGACCTCCAGAAGCGCCGTGCAGTCGACCTTGCGCCTGCCGAGGCCAGGAACCAGATATCCCACATACGTCTGCGTGGTGTCGGCTGCCCACCCAATGCTCGCAT
>JAIVGU010000150.1 GCA_020201445.1 Halobacteriales archaeon | reverse complement strand
CCAGGGGCGTGTAGTTCGGGAAGCGGTCGCCGTCGGGCACCGGCGTGCTGGTCCGGGCCACCGCGTGGGTGACCGGGTCCAGGCGCGCGACCGTCACCCGCTCGAGCCGACGGTCAGGGCCGTCGTGCCCCACGACAGCGAGGAACGCGCCGTCGGGCGCGACCTGCGTGGCGAACGCGCCCTTGTTCGACCCCTGGGACGGGCTCGTGGTCTCCCCCGGCGCCAGCGGGATAGGGTCCTCGAAGCGGTGCCCGCCATCGCGGGAGAGCCGCACGACGGGCTCGCTGATGGAGCCGTCGTCGGGCGGGGTGGCCAAGTAGGCGATGCCCAGGACGCCCGCCGCGTTGGCAAGGACGTGCGGGTGGCGGATGCCCTCCCCGTGCCCCGCGTAGGGGTATGCGTACAGGTCCAGCGGGGCGACGGAGGGGAGCAGCGCGCCGAGGTTGACGTTGCCCAGCAGGGGCAGCTCGGGGAGGCGGCTGCCGTTGAGCAGGGAGGAGGCGTTGGTGAGGAGACTGGCAAGGTCCAGGTGGTCCACGAGCCCGACGGAGACGTTGACGTCCGAGCGCAACTGCCCGACGGTGACGTTGACGGCCACCCCTCGGGGGACGTCGACGGGCACGACGCGGTCGACGGTCGGGCCCAGAAGCGGGTCGTCGTGCGAGACGACCAGGTAGGCGGAGACGTCGGCGGCCGGGTCGAGCCGGACCGTGAGGCCGGCTGCACCCGCGTGGACGTCCAGCCTGGTCGGGATGGGGGCTGCGGCAAGGACGGGCGCCAGGACCACAAGGGCGACGGCTCCCCATGCTGCTCTCTTCATGGGGCCGAGAAGGGCGGCGCCGGCTTGATAACCAGATTGGACCGCCTTTTACGGAAGGCCCAAACCGGCGGGACGGATGGCTCGGCACCGACCGGTTCTCCTTATACCTGCACGTGGTCGGCACCGCGTGCAGGTCACGGAGGTGTTCAGCAGCATCCAGGGCGAGGGCCGCCGCATGGGGCTGCCCACCACCTTCGTGCGCGCCACCGGCTGCCACCTGCGCTGCGTCTGGTGCGACGCGGCCTACGCCTTCCACGGCGGGACCAAGCGCACGGTGGACGACCTGCTGGCCGACGTGGCCGCGCGCCCGACCCGCGAGGTCTGCTTCACCGGCGGCGAGCCGCTCCTCCAGAAGGACGCCTGGGAGTTCGTCGAGCGGCTCCTGGCGGACGGCTACTCGGTCCTCATCGAGACTTCCGGCAACATCCCCTTCGCGCGGGCCAACGAGCTTCCGGCGGAGCGGCGCGGGCGGCTGTGCGTCAGCATGGACGTCAAGTGCCCCGGCAGCGGCATGGCGGACAAGAACGACCTCGCGCTGCTGGCGGACCTGCGCGCGCCGGACCAGCTCAAGTTCGTCATCGCCGACAAGGCCGACTTCGACTTCGCCGTGCGCGTGGTGCGCGGGCACGGCTCCATCCCCTGCCCGGTCTTCTTCAACCCGGTCGGCGGCACCGACGTGAAGGCGCTCACCGGGTGGGTGCTGGAGGAGAGGGACCTCCCCGTGCGCGTGGGGCTCCAGCTCCACAAGCTCGTTTGGGGCGACGTTCCGGGCCGTTGAGCCTCCCGCCGCCCCCGTAGGACAGTTTCACGCAACTCCACCCCCCGTCAAGTCGCCGCCAAGGTTCAACGACTTGTCCAATGTGGATACTTTGGCCAGGAAACGCCTAGACCCCCTTCCTCTTTGCGGCGAAAGAGGAATGCACCTTGTCTGCAACATTCTCAAAAACCACCGCCCTGCTGCTCCTCGGAGCGACCTTCCTGGCCACCGAGGCCCTTGCCGCCCCGTGCGACAACGGCGCCAACGCCGCCAACTGTGTGCTGCCCCCAGGGACTCCCCTCGGGGCCATCAACCCGTTCGACTCCGCCTCCTGCACCGGCGGCTCGCTCGCCTGCGGCTCCACCGGCCTCGGCGCCACCAGCGTGACCGGCGACGCCGACTGCTCCAGCAGCAGCACGGGCGCCTTCGCCGGCAGCTCCTGCGGCGCGCATGGCCTGGGCGCGACCACCGTCACCGGCGACGCGAGCTGCACCAGCGACCACAGCGGCAACTTCGCCGGCAGCTCCTGCGGCAGCCTCGGCGTCGGCGCGACCAGCGTCACGGGCAGCTCCGACTGCTCGGCCACCTCCAGCGGCACCGCGTCGGGCCGCTCCTGCGGCAGCACCGGCGTGGGCGCCCTGAGCGTCGCCGGCGACGCCGACTGCTCCAGCAGCAGCTCGGGCAGCCTGTCCGGTGAGTCGTGCGGCAGCCTGGCCGGCGTCGGCGCCCTGAGCGTCACCGGCGACGCGTCGTGCAGCGGCGGCTGCGGCAGCCTCGCCAGCAGCCAGGGCATCGGCGCGGTCTCGGTGACCGGCCACGCCTCCTGCGACGAGGAGTTCAGCCTCACCTCGCTGAACGTCCTGACAGCCCAGTGCTTCGGCGGCGCCGACCTCCTGTAGGCCTACGGCGCTTCCCTCTTTCCCTCCCCCTTCCTCTCCCCTTTTCTTGCCCGTGCCCCCATCAGCCCGGCGGCAGGCGCGCGGCGCGGCCCTTGCGGACCTCGTACACGACGTAGCCGACGATGAGCAGGAGCAGCACCACGCCCACGA
>JAIVGU010000331.1 GCA_020201445.1 Halobacteriales archaeon | reverse complement strand
GGTGTAAGGCTCATGCGGCGCACACCTTCCACATGATGGGGATATGAACCCACCACATCGGGGAGTGAACATTGACAACCGTTCCCCCCACGAAAAGTGAAAAGCATGAACTTTCCCCCGATTTTCCGATGGGGGAACCCTCGCAAGTTTCACCTTCCGTTGCGGTTGTGGGCATGATGTCAGCGCTCCATCACGACGGCGTTGTCGAGGCGCAGCGCAAGGGCAGCAACGCGCTCCCAGGCCAGCAGCACCCGTACCGCGTGAACAAGTTCCGTGCAGACGGGGATGTGGCCGGGCTGCTTCTTGCAGCCGGTGGGGTTGCACCAGAGTTGGATGAGGACTTCCTCGGGGGTTGGAGGGCTGGGTGTCTGGGGGCCTTTTTCGTCAGGCATATGTGCCGTCCGCCGAGTGTTTTACTTGAGTGTCCCCTTGTGAGGAGAATCCAGTGCCGAAGTTCATCGGTCGCGGCGGAGGCGCGCGAGTTCATCCAGGGCGAAGGCAAGGGCTTCCTCGCTCTTCATGCTGCGAAGTTGCGGGTAGGCCTCGAAGACGGCCGGGTACATCGATTGGAGGTCCATGCGCGCCGTTTCGGGCCAAGTTTTTACTTAGCTATTCCCGCCAGGGCTAGAGTCCGATTTGGGGTCCGTAGTCGCGGTACAGTTCGGGCAGGCGCGCGAGGAACCGGTCGTAGTGGTCAATGGCGCCTGGGGCGCGGTCGCCGCGCATCACTTGCAGCTCGGCGTCGATGGCGCGGTGGTCGCGCGCCCAGGTTGTGGCGAGGGCGCGCAGGCCGTGGAAGTTGAGGCGCTGGCTGCGCTCGGTTTCCTTGCCGGTCATGAGGCCTAGTCGGATGCAGTCCTTGTGCAGTTGCAGGCGGAAGTTGCCGCGGAAAGTCTTGACCGCCCATGGCTTGCCAAACGTGGTCAGGACCAGCTTGTCTGTGGCCAGTGTGCCGTCTGGTTTGCGGTGGATGTGCTCCTCTCGCCACTGCAGGAGCCTGACTGTGAGGGAACGCAGCTCTGCATCAAGGATGATGCGGTTGTTGCCTTGGCGCTTGTCGCCGTAGGAGTAGTTGTCGGGGATGTCAATCCAGCCGTCTTTCAGGTTGACGGAGTCCACTGTGAGTTTCATGACTTCGTGCAGACGGCAGAAGCCTTTAGCCCCCAAGGCGACGGCGAAGCCGCGCTGGATGGGAGTGCCCTCGACGTAGGCTTTCACTTCGTCCATGCTCCAGTCGCGGGCTCGTGGCCGAGACTTGCGGCGGGCAAACAGGGCCTTGTGGCGGCGGTTGAAGCGCCGAAAGACGGGTGTAACCGGGTTGTACTTGATGGCGCGCTGGTCCACCAGCCAGTTGTAGAACGCCTTCAAGGTCCGCAGGTACGACAGAACCCCTGCTGGATCCAGAGCCTGATAGCCAGGGCACGAGGGGTAGGTTTCGGGGTCAGCTCCCAGCAGAAGAGGGCATTGGGCAAGGGGTTGCTTGACCAGGCACCGGGGGTGCGTGCCGCGCTGGAGCTTGGCGCACTTGCGGGAAATTACGGACACGAAGCTCTCGATGTCGGCGTCATCGAGCTTCGTTAGGGGTTGGCCGTCCCAGAGCTCCATGAAGACGCGCACCTCGTGGGGATAGTGTTCGCGCACGGTGGCGGCGTACTTGTTGTCGCGCAGGAACCCCTCGAAGTCTGCGAGCATGGCTTCGTTGGTGGGCCAAGCCTTGGCCTCGCTGGGCGTGGATTTCTGGAGTTTGGGCTTCCACGTCACCTGTGGGCACCCCCTGGGGGCCGCGCAGCCAGTTCTTCCTGGAGCAAGCCGATGGCGCTCTTCTCCAGGGCGCGCAGCTGTTCATGGAGTTGGCTGTTTTCTGTGGAGACGTTGCCGACGGTGCGGCGCAGGGTGGCCACCTCTTCCCGCAGGGCGCGGTTTTCGGCGTGAGCCGCCTCGACTTCTGGGGAGCGGTCGCGCTGGCTGTCCAGGACACGCTGGACAACCCAGGAGTTCAGGGAGGTGTCCTGCTTCGTGGCCTTGGCTTGCCAGTCGGCGCGGGTCTCCTCCCGCACGTGCAGACTGAGCTTGCGCTTGCGGTACTGGGCGTAGTGGGCCCTGACAAGGGCCGCTTCGCTTGGGGTGCGGTCGTTGGGGGCCTTGCGCATCGCGGCAACGAGATCCGATACGGGCATGCTGGTCGTGGGCTCCGGCCGGTTCGTTATATGAACCCACGGGGCGGAGTGCATGCCCGCCGTTCTGTCATACAGAACAGCGGTTTGTGTAGGGACCCGCTACCGGACCTTGTAGTACGTCGCGTTGAGCTTCGACTCGTAGCGCGGCCTGTGCCTTTGGAAGAACCAGTAGGTCAGGAAGGTGCACAGCAACGTCTGGTGCAGCGACAGGATGCCGAGCCAGTTGATGAGCTCGGAGGGGTCGGGGACGTTGATGGATTCAAGGAGCCAGTGGAGGTGGCCGTGGAAGGGCTGGACTTCGTAGGCGAACAGGATGTCGGCAATCGCGACAATCGACATCCACCAGATGAACGCCAGCCCGAAGACGCCCATCGCCGCGTTTAGCGGAGCTTCCACCGGCCGGCGCGCCTTGCCCTTGCCGATGAAGGGGATGAGCATGAGGGCGACGAAGGCGACGTTGACGAGGAT
>JAIVGU010000330.1 GCA_020201445.1 Halobacteriales archaeon | reverse complement strand
CCTTCAGCGAGATGCCCAGCCGCTCGTACATCTTGACGAGCTCTGGGTCCACCTCGGAGAGGGACTTGGGCCCTTCACCGGCCGCCCGCTTCTTGGGCGCGGAGTAGTAGGTGATGGCCTGGTAGTCGATGGCCGGGTAGTGGACGTTCGCCCAGGTCGGCTCCTTCATCGTGAGCCAGTTGCGGTAGGCCTTGAGGCGCCACTCCAGCAGCCACTCCGGCTCACCTTTCTTGGCGGAGATGAGGCGGACGGTCTCCTCGCCCAAGCCGACGGGGACGGTGTCCGACTCGATGGCGGTCGTGAAGCCGTACTTGTAGCCCTGGTTGGCGAGTCGCTGCTCGATCTCGGAGCTGGTGGCCATGCGTCGTCCTTAGGTCCGCCTTCAGGGGGGATGGGGGTTTCCCTTGGGGCCGGAGGAGCTTTTGAGGCTCCTCCTGGCTTCGCCGAAGATGGCGGGTTATAAGCCTTGATGGGCGGGGGCAACGGATTTAGGGTAGTCGAACAGGACGTTCCCAGTTTTGCCGAAAACGTAGAAGAGCCGCCACCGGGGTCGAGGGGCATGGAGCCACCTCGCCCCCTCTTGCGAACCATCCTCGACGGCCCCCTCCTGCGGCTGAAGGACGTCCACGGGGTCGAAGGGCTCTCCGCCGACGACATCGCCGGCCTGGTCTCGCCCGTGGGACACCTGGTCAAGGGCGCCGAGGTGGTCTCGCCCGCCCTCGTCAAGGGGCTCGTGCACGGCGCCGAGGGGCTGGGGCGCCGCTCGGGGGCGAGGCAGACCGAGTCCGCCCTGCGCACCTACGGCGCCGGCTACGAGACGGTCGTGCTCAGCATCGGCATGACCCTCCAGCGCAACCGCCAGACCCTGACCACCCTCGTCGACACCCCGGGCGGCGGCATCCTGGAGGCGGCCATCGCGACCGACGTGCGCGGCAAGCCCGGCATCCTGACCCTCGCCGTCGCGGAGGAGGCCGCCGGGCGCATCCGCCTGGAGGCGAGCGCCGAGTTCGAGGGCCAGTTCGCCGGCTGGGGCAGCGGCCGGCGCATCGTGGACGATTTCTTCGCCGACCTGGAGCGCTACCTGCGCCACCTGAAGCCCGCGTGGAAGGCGCTGCCTCCGCCGGGGGCCGGGGCGGCCCTCGCGGCGGGAACGCTGGCGGGGGAGGCTCGTCCGCCCCTGTACGGCATCCTCTCCGGCGGCGCGGATGGCATCCCACCCCAGTTTCCCCTCGCCGCGGTGCAGGCGTGGGCTGCCGCTGTCCAGGACCCGGGCAGGCTCCAGCGCCTCCGGCAGGCGGGCGGCTCCCTGGCCAAGTCCCTCGGCATCCACAAGGAGAGCCACGCCGAGTCGACGCTGGGCATCGGCTACGCGCACGGGGTGCTCGCCGTGGCGTGGGCGCTGCAGCGTGGCGGCTACCCGCTCGTCGCGGCGGAGGACACGGGGGCCGGCTGCGCCTTCGTGGTCCGCATGCCCGCCAGCCTCCTCTCCTCCGGAGGGCACCTGACGGTCGAGGCGCGCCAGGAGGCCGAGGGGCAGCTGCGCGTCGTGTGCAGCGCCGACACGCAGGGGCAGGTCGTCGACTGGGGCCAAGGCGCGAAGCTCCTGCGGGCCCTCCTCGCCGACCTCGACGCCGCCGTCTGGGAGTTGGCCGCGGCGGCGCCTTCGTAGAACCATGAATTCCACGAAACGCACGAAAGCCCCTTTCGTGGAATTCGTGCAATTCGCGGTTGGAAGCGGTCGGGTCAGGGAACCAGGACAATCTTCCCGAACTGCCCGGCCTGCTCCATCCGTGCCATCGCCTCGCGGGCCTGCTCCAGCGGATGCACCGAGTCGATGACGACCTTGAGCTGGCCGCGCTCCCACAGCGCCACGGCGTCGGTGAGGTCCGACGGGATGCCCATGGTGCTGCCGAGGATGCTCAACTGCCGCCAGAAGATGTTGCGGATGTCCACCTCGGCCACCGGGCCGGTGGTGGCGCCGCAGGTGACGAGGCGGCCGCCGAGGCCGAGCAGGCGGACGGACTTGCCGAACGTGGCGCTGCCGGAGGAGTCGAGGATGGCGTCGAAGCCCTTCTTCCCGGTCGCGACGAACGCCTCCTTCGCCCAGTCGGGGCTCGCCTTGTAGTCGATGACGTGGTCGGCGCCGAGCGCCCGCACCTTCTCCACCTTCGCGGCGCCGCCGGTGGTCGCGCAGACCCAGGCGCCGGCGGCCTTCGCCATCTGGAGCGCCATCACCGCGACGCCGCCGCCGGCGCCCACGACGAGCACCCGGTCGCCGGGCTTGACGCGCGCCTTGCGCCTGACCATCTGCATCGCCGTGATGGAGGCGAGCGGCAGCGCCGCGGCCTCCTCCCAGCCCATCCTGGCGGGCTTGCGCAGGACGTGGGTGGCGGGGACGACGCACTCCTGCGCCAGGCCTCCCCACCGCGTCTCGCCGACGATGCTGACGTCGGGCGGGATGCGCTGCTCCCCGTCAGGCCCCGCCTCGAAGTTCAGGCCCGGGTTCACTAGGACTTCGTCGCCGACGCGGACGCCGGTGACGCCGGGCGCGACCTCGGAGACGACGCCGGCGACGTCGGTGCCGCCGACGTGGGGCATCGGCAGCTTCAGGCCGGGCCAGCCGTCGCGCACGAAGAGGTCGAGGTGGTTGAGCGC
>JAIVGU010000329.1 GCA_020201445.1 Halobacteriales archaeon | reverse complement strand
ATGTAGAGCGCCGCGCCGAGCGCCTCCGCCGTCGACAGCACGAACGGCTTGCCGTAGTTGATGGGGTTGGCGGCCACGAGGAACGGCAGGGCGCGGCTGCGCGTCTGGCCCAGCAGGACCGGGAACGCCTCCTCTGCCTGCTTCCAGGAGCAGTCGAGCGCCAGCAGGCCGTGCCTGCGCATGTCCTCCAGGTCCTCCCGGCTCACTGCCTTCTTGGCGAACGGGTTGAGCAGCACCGCGTGGCGGGGGCACTGGTCCACCTTGTCCACGAGCCGCGCCTTGCCCGCCTTCTGCAGCCGCAGCGCCGTGTTCTTGCGGGGGTCGTCCTGGCTGGTGTGGTAGACGACGACGTCGATGGCGCCAGGGATGCGGCGGCCACGCGACTCCCTCATGCGGCTCCCTCCAAACCACGAATTGCACGAATGGCACGAATCGCGGCGGCTGTTTTCTCAGCCGAACAGGACAAATTCGTGCCATTCGTGCAATTCGTGGTTCGGTCTGCCGTCATGGCGACTCCGAGGGGCGAAGCAGGATGCGCAGGAAGAACGGCCCCAGCCTGGGCTCGGCCCACAGCAGCGGCAGGACGAGGCGGCTTGGGTAGTCGATGTCGCCGACGCGTTCGATGACGGCGCGGGGGCGCGGCCCGGAGAGGAGGCGGGCGAGGCGGTCGAAGTCGGCGTCGCGGAAGCGCTTGTAGAGGGCGCGCAGGACGTTGCCCTTGCGCAGCTCGCGGCCCAAGACCCGTTTCACGTGCCGCTCGTAGGGCAGCAGGTCACCGCGCGAGAGCCGGTCGGTGCGCAGGCCCCTGTCCGCGACGGGCGCCAGGAACTCGGAGGCGACGAGGCCGTAGTAGATGCCGCCGCCGGAGGTGGGCTTGGCCATCCCCGCCGCGTCGCCCACCAGCATCACGCGGTCCTGCACCAGTTGCCCGCGCAGGCCGAGCGGGATGCCGCCGATGATGAGGTAGGTGGGCTTCGCGCCGGCGAGGTAGGGCGCCGAGAGCGGGTCGGTGAACATCCGCTCGTAGTACGCCTTCGCGGAGCGCTCGTTCATGCCCGGCGCCACCGCGAGCCCGGCGCGGGCGCGGTCGCCGCCCACCGGGATGATCCAGGAGAAGAAGCCGGGCGCCGCAGCGTGGCCGGCGAACATCGGGATGATGCCGGGCTTGCCGGGGGGGATGTGGCAGCCCGACAGTTCCGCCTCGTAGCAGGAGACGATCTCCTGCACGGGGGGGAAGTCGAACCAGCGCGCCACGCTGCCCCGGATGCCGTCGGCGCCGACGAGCAGGCGGCAGCGCACGGCGACGCGGCCCGCGGGGACCTGGAGCCACACCGTCACGCCCAGCGGGTCGCGTTTGGCGCCGACGGCCTTGGTCGCGGTGCGCAGCTCGACGCCGGCGAGGACGGCGTGCTCGGCCATGCGCGCATCAAAGCGGGCGCGGTCCATCGCCTGGGCGTGGACGGCCTTGCCGTCGAACTCCACGGCGGTCCCGTCGGGGGAGTGCACGACGCCGCCAGTCAGGTCGTTCTGGTGCAGGTCGCCGATGGGGAAGGGGGTGTGCTCGAAGGTGCGCGGCGTCACCAGGCCGGCGCACTGCACAGGGATGCCGACCTGAGGGTGCTCCTCGACGAGCAGCACCGACCAGCCGCGCAGGGCCAGCAGGCGGGCCGCGTTGGAGCCGGTCGGCCCCGCGCCCACCACGATGGCGTCATACGCCTCCCGCACGCTTGGCCCAGCGGGAGGAGGGTTTCAAGGGTGGCGGTCGCGGTTGACCTCCGTTGGAACCACGAATTGCACGAATCACACGAACCGTGATGTTCCCGCCCTGCCGGCTTCGTGAAATTCGTGGTTTCAACCTGCGGCCATGGATGCCGACCCCTTTAAACCGGGCCCCCATGGAACGGCCGTGGCCCTCTCGAACGCGGAGCTGCTGACGGTCCTCGGCGTCCTGCTCGTCCTGCTGGGCGTCATCGTCTACAACAACGTCATGGCCGCCATCGCCACGCGCCGCAGGGCCCGCGCCGACCCCGCGGCGAGCTGGGTCGGCAGGCACGTCCACTTCGAGGGGGACGTGGTGGGCGAGGTGGTCGCCGAGGAGGATAGCCGCCTCCTGTTGCGCAAGGGCGGCCAGGCGCTCGCCGTCCCCCGCTCTCAGGTGCGGCCCCAGGGGCTCGACCTCGGCCTGAAGACGTTCGACCGGCAGGCCGCGCTCGCGGACGGGGCCGCGTGGCAGGGGCGCGACGGCGGGGCCGCACCATGAGCCACAAAATGGTGATCGTGGCCCGCAAGGACTTGGACCTCAGCAAGGGCAAGCTCGCGGCGCAGGTGGCGCACGCCGCCGTCGGCTGCACGCTCAAGGCGCAGCGGCACGCCCGCGACGCCCTGGAGGCGTGGCTGGACGAGGGCCAGATGAAGGCGGTCCTCAAGGTTGCCCGGGAGGGTGACCTCTACCCGCTCAAGCTGGCCGCCGAGCGCGCCGGCCTCTGCACCGACCTCATCAAGGACGCCGGCCACACCGAGATTCCCGCCGGCACGGTCACCGTCCTGGGCATCGGGCCCGGCGAGGAGTCCGTCATCGACCGGGTGACCGGCCACCTGGGCCTGCTCTGAGCGGGCCGCCGTGGACAACCAGGGATGGGGCCAGCAGGCTCATCAGCCCGGCCCCGACTTCCCTCCCCATGCC
>JAIVGU010000009.1 GCA_020201445.1 Halobacteriales archaeon | reverse complement strand
GCGTTCGGGCGGTCCATGCCGTCTCCAGGAGGCTTCCGGCTTATAGGGGTTTCAGCCCGCGTTCCCCTCGCCTGCCGGTTTCGAAGCAGCCCCCGGCATGCGGAAATAGCGCCTGCGGCGGCTTGGCTCCGATGTGACGCGCCCTCCTGCTCGCCCTGCTCCTCCTGTCGGGCTGCGCGGCCCCCGCCCAGCCTCCCGGCACCCCCGGCTCCGCGGGCGGAGGCGGCTCAGAAGCTCGGCCTGCACGGGGCACCGTGACGGTGTTCAGGAGCAAGTCGCCGGGAACGCCGCATCAAGCGGATGGCTCTAACAGTCCAGCGCTGGGCGCAGCGGCCTTGGAGCGGTAGATGCGCAGCCGGCCCTGCAGGCGCAGCTCCACCACCCCGCCGGCCACGAGGCGCTCCAGGCGGTGCTGCGTCGTGCTGCGGCTCCAGCCGACGCCCGCCATCCCCTCCAGGACGTCCTTCTGCGGCACGCTGGGGTGCGCCACCAGCCAGTCGTGCAGGTCGCGCAGCGGCTCCTCGCGCAGCAGCACCACGGAGGACCAGGAGGCGTCGAACTTGCCGTGGTTCTCGAAGAACCGGGTGGTGCTGCCGTGCGTGCGCTCCATCACGACGCCGTTGCGCTTGAGGACCGAGAGGTGGTGCCGCGTCGTCCCGGTCGCCACGCCGACGGCGCGCGCGACCTCCCGGAACGTCGCTCCGGGATGCGCCTGGATGTACTCGAACATGCGGCGGCGCCGGGGATGCTCCAGGGGGTCGCCCTTCAGCTTGGTGAACAGCGCGGAGGCGACCAGCTTGAGGCCCAGCGCGACGGAGGCCACGACGCCAACGCCGAGGGCGGAGCGGCCCAGGAGGAGCGGCAGGTCGACGGCCTGCTCGTCCAGGCGCGCGGCCAGGATGTCGCCGCCCATGGCGGCCACCATCCGCCCCTCCTCGTCGTGGCGCACGCGCTCGAGGGACAGGCCGCCCGCCGCCAAGAGGGTGTGGTTGGACCCCAGGCAGGCGGGGCAGCCAAGGTCCGCCGAGGCGCTGGGGAGGCGCAGCGACCCGTTGACTGCGTAGGTGGCTTCGCGGGCGGCGAGGAGGAGTTGGCTCGCGGCCCCCGTGGCGACCGCGCGGCCACCCTCCGCGGAGACGAACTCCTCGTACGAGACCGTGCCCTCCTTGACCACCGCCCCGGCCGCCGTGCCGTCGCGGGAGGTCCACTGCCCGCCCGGCGGACAGGGCGCGGCGGGGCAGGAGACCTCCGCGTTCGTCCAGGAGATGGAGCGGAGGCCCGCCACCGTGACGCGCAGCGGCGAGTCGGCCACCTCGCCCAGCGCGAGCACCGATTCGGCGGGGTCCACCAGGATGCGGTGATGCTCCATGACCTCGCCGCGCTGCGCCGGAAGAAGCTGGGCGAGGTCGCCGTTGGCTGGCGCCGGGACGAGGCGTGCGCCCTGGGCGGTCGCCTCGACCGTGATGCGGCCCGCCTCGATGAGCACGGAGCCGCCTCCCGGCCGCGCCAGGGAGATGCGCGTCCCCTTCGCCATCGCCATCCACTGGCTCTCCGTCGCCTCCGGGAGCGGGTAGGAGCCCCCGCCCTGGTCGCTGCGGACGTAGGCGTAGCCGCCCGTGCGGTTCGTCAGCACGCCTTCCATGTCCGTCTCCAGGACGACGGAGAACGCGGGCCCTCCCGGCGGAGGAGCGAGGGCGAAGAGCTGCCCTGCGAAGGTGGCGTGCAGCCCGCCGTCAAGCAGGGCCGGGCTGCTGAAGCGCACCTCGGTGCGGGGAATGGGCGCCGCCGCCGCGCTGGACGCCAGGAGGAGCGCCACGCTCAGGAGAGGGGCTGCTCGCATCGCTGGTCCCCGAATTTGTGGTACGTGGAAGTGGCCTGGTAGCCAGTGCCCGAGTCGCCCAGCCCGACGTAGGTCCCCTGCGGGACCGCCTGCGCGTACAGCATGGGTGGATGCATCTCCCCCGGCACCACCGACAGCTCCGCCCCGGCGACGTACGAGCGGGCGACATCGAGGATTCCAAGCCCTGTGCCGTTGATCCAGATCCAGCGCTCGACCGCTGGGTCTGGCCCTGGAAGGACAGTGTCGGAGTTGCCGAGCGTGAGAGTGGACGGAGGCTGTCCGGGCGGTCCCCAAGACCACGAGTAGAGTGTGACGCCGTCGCTGGGCCGTGTGGTGTTTACCTTGATGGCCCCGACGTCCGCAGCGATTCCATAGGTGGCACGGACGTACTGGGCAAGGTCGCGGTCTGACACGAGCATCTTCTCAAGGTTGTAGATGAAGTCCGGCCTCTGGAACGTGCAGTTGGCAGGCACGTCTCCTTTGTCGTGGAATTCCAGCATAATCTGGATTGGCCCACGTTCGAATGGCCCCCAGGCCACCTTCTTGCAGTCCAGGAGCTCCACGCGCACCTGAGAGGCAGCACCAGGGGACGGCCCCCAGCCTGGAGGGACGGTCCCCGGCCCCATCCCCTTCGGGAAGGCAAACACGGTGAAGCCGATGACACAATCCTGGAACGCTGGGTTGACCAGAAGAAGGCCAGGAGTGGGCGAAGGTCCCGGCCCTGCAGGTGCCACAGATGCCTGCGAGCATCCCGCGAGGAGCAGGGCCACGACAGCATATCCGAGATTGGTTAGCATGAACGCGCATCCGGGCTGAGATCGATCGTGAACACGCCGAACCCGTAGAAGATGGAGCGCGGGTTCAGGTTCCCGATGGCCTCGGCGTTGGGTGCAATCATGAAGTCGACTCCCACCGCCGAGAATTGCAGCCGCAGGTTGGTGATGTGGGGAGTCCCCAGGACGAACCCTCCAAGGTGGAAGCTGATGCAGGCGCTCCCCTTGAGGCCCATGCACGCGGGAATCTCCAGCGGGTCGCGGTTGAGGCAGTCCTTGGCCTGGCCAATGAGATAATCGCAGAGGTCGAGGTCAGCGCAGAAATAGGCGTCAGCAGGAGCTGCGAAGGGGATGGTCGTCATGGCAGCAAGCAGGAGGAAGTGGGGCAGACGGGTCATTGTGGTCGCCATTCTGGCCGATGGCCATTGTGGTATTAAGGGGATTAGGACACAGGTTGGCCTTCACACCGCATGCGCCAAAACTCCCGCAAGACGCGGACAGGATTCCCACCTGGTTGGGAGATATAGAAACCTTCTCCGTTACCGTCCTGCCGAACCCCGACCTGCCGAACCCCATTTCTCAAAGAGACGCTGGCCGCCCCGGCCGCAGGACCGCCCACCCGCTGCGCCGGGCCAGCCGCAGGAGCTTGCCGCGGGCGTGCACCGCGACGGGGTGCCCCACCGCCTCCAGCATGTGCTTGTCCGACCAGTGGTCCGAGTAGGCCCAGCAGTCCGCCAGCGGCACGCGGAGGGCGCGGGCGTAGGCGTCCAGGATGTTCGCCTTGTCCACGCCGAACAGCGGCCCGACGACGCGGCCGGTGAGGCGGCCATTGCGCTCGCGCAGGCGGCACCCGATGAGGCCGATGGTGGGGTCGACGTGGTCGAGGACGTGGCGCACCAGGGCCTCCATGCCGGTGGTGACGACGACGCAGCGGCGCCCCTCGGCCTGGTGGCGGCGCATCTCCTCCACCATGGCGGGGTAGAGGCGGGGCGCGATGGCCTCGCGCGCGAAGTCCTCCATGAGGCCGTAGAACTGCGGCGCGTCGACGCCGCGCAGCCCCTTGTAGCTGGCGCGGATGATGCTGCTGCGCCGCCGCGCCCCCAGCTTGTAGAGCCCCGCCTGCACGCCCATCCAGGAGAGGAAGGGGATGTAGCGCGCCCACAGCCGCATGCGGGCCCAGAAGCGGCCCACCAGCTCGTGGCGGCGCCAGCGGAACAGGTACCATCCGAACAGCGGCCCGGCGTCGCCGTGGATGATGGTGTTGTCGAAGTCCAGGAAAACCAGGCCCGCGGGCTTGCCGCGCTTGCCCGTCCGCGCTCCGCCTGCGGGCGTCGCGCGGGGGGCTCCCTGCTTCATGGCTTGGCTCCAAGCAGGCGCTGGTTGAACCAGTCCACGCACGCCTGCGCCAGCTTGGGGCCGTCCACGTCGCGGAAGCAGGAGTGGCCGCCCTTGTGCAGGAGCAGTTCCTTCGGCCCCGCGAGGGCGTCGTAGACCTTGCGGGTGTGCGCCGGCTTCACCGCCCTGTCCGTCGGGCTGGCGATGACGAGGACCGGCTGGCGCACGCCCTTGGCCCAGGCGCTCGCGGACATGGTGAGGGCGGCGCGGTAGTTGCCGAGGCTGACGCGGCCCAGCAGGAAGCCGTCCCTGCGCGCCTGCTCCGCCGCCTCCTTGTCCTCGAAGAGGCTGCTGTAGCTGTTCTTGTAGGGGATGGTGCCGGGGGGCTTGCCGCGGCGCACCCGCCACTCCGACCAGCGCCCGATGGCGTGGTAACCCGCCTTCTCCAGCGGGTTCAGCTCGTCGAACAGGCGGTCGACCGGGTGCGCCACGACGCCGGCGCGGAACAGCTTGGTGCGGGCGAGGGCCGCCAGCGCGTAGGCGCCGCCGAGGCTGTGGCCGACGATGCCCAGCGGCGCGTCCGGCCCCAACTCGGCGCGCAGCACCGCCGCCGCGGCCTCGAGATCCTCCACGGCACGCTCCACGCTTGTGCGGCCGGGCTCTCCCTCCGAGCGCCCGTAGCCGCGCTGGTCGAAGTCCAGGACGTGGAAGCCGGCGTCCGCGAGTGCCGTGGGCAGGGCGCCAAACTCGCCGGCGGAGGAGTTGAAGCCGTGCGCCAGCAGCAGCCCCGCCCGCGGCGGCCCCTTGGCCTCCCACAGCGTCCCTCCCAGCCGCTCCTGGCCGACGAGGAAGGTGCGCTCCTGCATGGCCCCTCCGACGGGAGCGCTGCTTGAAAGGCTCGCTCTATGGACTCCCCGGTTTCAGCCCCGACGGACCGCGGATTTCGCGGATGCCGGATTGCGGTCGGCTGCAATGGGAGACGCTCCAATCCGCGGCATCCGCGCAATCCGCGGTTTGCCGATTGCCGAACTTGGCCAAATGCAACAAGTTCTGTGCAATCCGTGGTCCGGCCGGGGGGCCCCAACCTTTTTTCCACGCCGCCGGTGGCCCGCCCGTGCAGCCCCGCGACCCGATGGCCGGCTTCCGCGCCGAGGTCGACCGCCTCCTGGCCGCGGCGGCGCGCGCCCTCAAGGTCGAAACCTCCTGGCCTGCGCTGGAGAGCCCGCCCGACCCCGCGATGGGGGACCTGGGGCTGCCCTGCTTCTCGCTCGCCAAGGCGCTCCGCAAGGCGCCCAACGCCATCGCCCTCGACGTCGCGTCCGCGGTGCCGCCGGAGGGTCGCACCTGGGTGGCGAAGGTGGAGGCGCAGGGGCCCTACGTCAACTTCTCCGTCGACCGCGCCAAGCTGGCCGACCTGGTCTTCTCCGACCCGCAGGCGGCCATCACAGCGGCCCCCTCGGGGCAGAAGGTCCTGCTGGAGCACACCAGCGCCAACCCCAACGGCCCGCTGCACGTCGGCCGCGCCCGCAACCCCATCGTCGGCGACACGCTGGCCCGCCTGCACCGCGCCGCCGGGCATGCCGTCGAGGTGCAGTACTACATGGACAACCTCGGCCGCCAGGTCGCCACCCTGTCGTGGGGCAAGTGGACCCTGGACCCCGCGACGCTCCCGCCCGCCGGCCGCGACAAGATTGACCACGACCTGGTGCGCTACTACCAGGCCGCGCACGACCTCGCCAAGAAGGACCCCGCCGTCGCGGCGGACATCAAGCGGCTCGTCGAGGAGCTGGAGTCTGCCGCGCCCGCGCTGCTCGCCCGGGTGCGCGAGGTCTACGGCGCCTGCTTCGCCGGGATGCTGGAGAGCCTGCACCGCCTCGGCGCGCGCTACGACTCCATCAAGGACGAGAGCGACGTCGTGCTCGACGGCAGCGTCGCGCGCACCATCGCGGCGCTGAAGCGGCTGCCCATCGCGGGCGTCGACGAGGCCAACGGCGCCAACTACCTCGACCTCTCCAGCCTCCTGAAGGGCCAGAAGGACAAGTTCTTCTTCACCCGCGGCGACGGCACGAGCGTCTACGCCACCCGCGACATCGCCTACCACGCTTGGAAGGCGCAGCAGGTCGGCGCCGGCGCCCTCGTCGACGTCCTGGGCGAGGACCACCGCCTCCAGTCGCTCCAGGTCGGCGCCGCCCTCGACGCCCTCGGCGTTGCGCGCCCCACGGTCCTCTTCTACGCCTTCGTGTCGCTGCCCGAGGGCAAGATGAGCACCCGCGCCAACCGCGTCGTGTTCCTCGACGACCTGCTCGACGAGGCCGCCGAGCGCGCCTACCAGGAGGTCAAGCTGCGCCGCGGCGACGAGCTGCCCGAGGCGAAGCTGCGCGCCATCGCCGAGGCCGTGGGCGTCGCCGCCATCCGCTTCAACATCGCCCGCATCCAGCCCGAGAAGCCCATCGAGTTCCGCTGGGAGGAGGCGCTGAATTTCGAGGGCGACTCCGCGCCCTACCTCATGTACGCGCACGCCCGCGCCAGCAGCCTTGTGCGCCGCTGCCTCGACGCCCGCATCGAGCCCAGCCACGCCCGCGCCCGCCCCGGCGACGGCGAGCAGCGCCTCGCCTGGACCATCGCCCGCCTCCAGCCCGCCGTGCAGGAGTCGGTGGCCAAGGCCGCCCCGCAGCGCTTCGCCGCCTACGCCCTGGAGCTGGCCGGCGCGTTCAACGAATACTACCGCGACCACCGCGTCCTGGAGTGCGAGGACAAGGCCGTGCAGTCGATGCGGTTGGCGGCGTGCATGGCTGGGCAGGCCGCACTCCGCAAGGCGCTGGAGACGATGGGTGTCCCTGCGCTGGACGAGATGTAAGGCCCGCCTGGAACAACGGACCCACTGGACGCACTGAACCTTGGAGGTGTGGTGGGTGGTGAGCTCACTGTTCGGAGGACGTTGCCCCCAAGCAAGCCCTTACGCCCAGCAGGGCGCATGGAAGCGCGTGCCCGCCGACCAGGGACTCCTCGACGCGTGGTGCCCGGACTGCAAGGAGGTCCGCACCTTCAAGCTGCTCGACCCCGGCTCCTGCAAGTGCACGGTGTGCGGCCACGTCGAGCAGATGCAGCGGCCGCTGAAGCCTGGCGAGCAGGTCCAGCGCTAACGGCCAAACCACGGATTCCACGGATTCAAACTGCATCCGCGCCATCCGCGGTTTCGTCGGGAGTCGCGCCGCCCGAACCGCGATTTCGCGGATGACGCGGATGCCTTGTTGCCGCCCATCACTCCAAATCGGGTCCGAGAACATCTGAATCCCCTGCAATGCAGTCGGTCTCCGTGTCATCGTGGAATCCGTGGTTTCGTCGGGGCCGTCGCCGTTATCTCGCGCCCCCCTCTCGCCGGCACCCGTGGCCCTCCGCACGGCCCTCCACCCGCTGCACGCCGCCGCCGGCGCCACCTTCGTCGAGTTCGCAGGCTACGACATGCCCGTCCACTACGGCAGCATCAAGGAGGAGCACGCCGCCGTGCGCACCGCCGTCGGCCTGTTCGACGTGTCGCACATGAGCAACCTGTGGGTGTCGGGCCCGCACGCCGCCGCCGCGCTCGCCCGGGTCACGCCGACCAACCCGGACGCGGTGCCGGTCGGGAAGGGCAAGTACACCGTCGTGCTGGACCCGGACGGCACCATCCTGGACGACGCCTTCTATTTCCGCACCGAGCCGGAGCGCTTCTTCGTCATCCCCAACGCCGGCCGCAACGTCGCCGTCGCCGCGAGCCTGCGCGCCAACGGCAAGGCGCCCGTCGAGGACGTGACGCAGCAGTGGAGCATCCTCGCGCTCCAGGGCCCCAAGGCCAAGGAGGTGCTGGCCGCCGCGTCCTCCTCCGCGCCGCCCAAGTTCCACCACATCGCCACCATGGACCTCGCAGGGGTTGCCTGCCTGGTGTCCGGCACCGGCTACACGGGTGAGAAGGGCGTCGAGCTCTACGTCCCCTTCCAGCACAGCGCGACGGTCTGGGAACACCTGATGGCTTCGGGTTCCCCGCAGGGCATCCGCCCCATCGGCCTCGGCGCCCGCGACACGCTGCGGCTGGAGAAGGGCTACTGCCTCGCGGGCAACGAGTTCGCCGGCGGCCGCACCCCGCTGGAGGCCGGCCTGGAGTGGACGATGGACTGGTGCGGCGACTTCCTCGGCAAGGAGCGCCTGGAGCGGCAGAAGGCCAGCGGCGACCACGCCCACCTCGTCGGCCTGCGGCAGGAGAAGGGCATCCCGCGCCACGGCTACGCCATCCAGCGCGACGGCACGGCCATCGGCGAGGTCACCTCCGGCACCCTGAGCCCGACGCTCAACGTCGGCATCGCGCTTGGCTACGTCAAGGGCGCCGGCGTCGGGGACACCGTGGACGTCGAGGTGCGCGGCAAGCCGCAGCCGGCGGTCCTCGTCAAGACGCCGTTCGTCTGACCGACGAAGGTCACGCCAGTTTGTGCATGTCCTTCAGCTCCGCCTCGAACTCCTTCAGCCCCGGCGGCACCGCGATGCCGGCGACCGGGGCCCCGAGGCTGAGGCCCTGCTCCTGCTTGGACTTCCACACCAGGCCGTTGAAGGCGACGATGGCCTCCGTGGTCTCCGGGTCGCGGCGGTGGCCGCCGGGGGCGGGGAAGGCTTGGCGGTGGGGGTCGAGGCCGTAGATGCCTTGGGCGTAGTAGTGGCTGGCGAACGGCGTGATGGGCGCGAGCAGCAGCAGGACGGTGCGGAGGCACTCGTGCAGGGTCCAGCACGCGGCGGGGTCGTTGGCGTAGGCGCGGCCCTTGACCATCTCGACGTAGTGGGGCGCGAAGGTGTTCCAGACGAAGGAGCGCACCGTGTTGGCAGGCGTGAAGAAGTCGAGATCCTTGTACGCGGCCACGCTGGTCTTGACGACGTCGTCCAGCTCGCCGAGAATCCAGGTGTCTGCGGGGTGGAGGCGAGCGGGCTTGGCAGGCTGGGGGAACTTGCCGACGAAGGCTGCGACGTTGGCGAGCTTCTGCATGAACTTCCCGGCGCCGGCGATCTTCTCCTCGTTGATGCGGAAGTCGTCGCCGACGGTGGACTCGCCGGCGATCCAGAGGCGGAAGGCGTCGCTGCCGACCTTGCCGACGATGAGGTCGGGGTCGATGACGTTGCCCAGGCTCTTGCTCATCTTGCGGCCCTGCTTGTCCATGCCGAGGCCCGTGATCCAGGCGTGCCCGAACGGCTTGCGGCCCTCCAGCAGCCAGGTCTTGAGGGTGGTGTAGTAGAGCCAGGTCCGGACGATGTCGCGGCCCTGCGGGCGGACGGAGCAGACGTGCGACTTGCCCCACGCCGTGTCGGCGTAGTCCTTGAGGATGTAGAGGTTCGAGACGGAGGAGTCCATCCAGGTGTCGAACACTTTGGTTTCGCCGTGGACGTGCAGCTTGTGCTCGGCCAGGAACGCCTCGAGCTGGCCGAGGTCGGCGCGGGTGTGGCGGTGCAGGACGCGGCTGCCCTCCGGCGGCGCCTCCGTCCACGGGCGGTAATACGTGGCGTTGCGGCGGTCGGCGGGCGGCACCACCACGAACTCGGTCTCCTCGTCCTGCGGGCTGCGCAGGAACCAGAGCGGAATCTCCGTGTGGTAGTAGCGGCGCCGGCTGATGGGCCAGTCGATGGTGACGGTGTCGATCCAGTCGAGCAGGAGCTGCCGGTGCTTCGCGGGGTGGAACTCCATCTCCGCCGCGAGCCGGCGCAAGTCGTCCTTGCAGTGCGTCTGCTTGACGTACCACTCCTTGAGCAGGATGGTCTCCACGGCGGCGCCGCTGCGCTCGGAGATGGGGAACTTCTGGTCAACGGTGGCGTGGCCCTCCATCAGGCCGGCGCCCTCGAGGTGCTCGATGGCCTTCTTGCGCGCCTCCTCCACCTTGAGGCCGGCGAAGG
>JAIVGU010000008.1 GCA_020201445.1 Halobacteriales archaeon | reverse complement strand
CCCGGCGCCGGCGAGGGCCGCCTCCAGCCGCGCGCCTGCCTCAAGGTTCTGCAGGCCCATCGCGCGCAGGCCGGTGCGGCCCAGCATGGTGAGGTGGATGGCGGCCTGGTTGGCGATGAGCGCCTCGTTGGAGCAGATGTTCGAGGTGGCCTTGCTGCGGCGGATGTGCTGCTCGCGGGCCTGGAGCGTCATCACGAAGCCGCGCTTGCCCGACTCGTCCTTGGTGGCGCCGATGATGCGGCCCGGCATCCTGCGCACCAGCTCCTCGGTGGCGAGGAAGGTGCCCAGGAGCGGGCCGCCGAGGGCGGGCGCGCCGCCGAAGCAGGAGCCCTCCGCCACCACGATGTCGGCGCCAAGCAGGCCGGGCGGCGTGGCGACGCCGAGCGAGGTGAGGTCAACGCCCATGACGAACAGCGCGCCCGCGGCCTTGGCCAGCTCGCCGAACCTGCGCGCCTCCTCCTCGAAGACGCCGAAGAGGTTCGGGGTCTCCAGGTAGACGCCGCTCACGTCGGGGCCCAGCTTCGCCTCCAGGCTCGCCAGGTCGGCGCGGCCGGTCTTCTCGTCGAAGCGGTAGGCGTCCACCTGGATGCCGGGGCCCACGGTGTAGTTGCGCAGGACGCTGCGCTTCTCCCAGCTCATGTGCTCGGGGACCAGGAAGCGGGTGCGGCCGTTGGCGCGCGTCGCCATCAGCGCCGCCTCGCCGAGGGCGGTCGGGAAGTCGTACATCCCCGCGTTGGAGACCTCCATGCGGGTGATGTCGCACATCAGGCTCTGGTACTCGAAGATGGCCTGCAGGAGCCCCTGCGACACCTCGGGCTGGTAGGGCGTGTAGCTGGTGATGAACTCCTGCCGGTGCGCCACCGCCTTCACCGCCGCGGGGACGAGCTGGGGCTTGCTGCCGCCGCCGAGGAAGATGGCGAGGCGGTCGTAGGACTGGTTGCGCGCCAGCAGCCCGCGCAGGCGGCGCACCATGTGGCGCTCCGGCTCGGCGACCCTTCACGCGCAGGGCGGCGGGGATGTCGCCGAAGAGGTCCTGGGCCGAGCGGACCCCCGCCGCGGCCGCCATCTCGGTCTCCAACGCGTGGTTGGGGATCAGGTGCACGGCGCGGCGAGCCCGCAAGGGGAGAAAAACTGTCGGAACGGTGGAGACTGCCCGCCTGAGAAGCCTAGGGGCGCGCGGTCAAGCCGGCATGGGTGGCCGCGCCGAGGCCCCGCGCAAGCGCCGAGCGAAGCAAGGCGCGCGCAAGGGAAGGAGCCGGCGGGCCGGTGAGGCCCGCCGTTGCGAGCGGCCACCCCATTCCTCCGAGGGGTCCGGGGCCTGGAGGGCCCTGGCATCGGCCCACAGTGAAACGAGGTTCCGAAGCGAAGCGGAGGAACCCGTTTCACTGCCCAGCGATGGCCGCGTACTGCGCCGCGCTCAGCAGCGCCTTCGCCTGGGCCGGGTCCTTGAGCTGGACCTTGACGAGCCAGCCGGCGCCGTAGGGGTCCTCGTTGAGCGTCTCCGGCTTGTCCTCGAGGCTGCCGTTGACCTCGGTGACCTTGCCCGCGACGGGCATGAAGAGGTCGGAGACCGACTTCACGGACTCGACGACGCCGAACTCCGCGTCCAGCGCGAACTCCTGGCCCACCTTGGGCAGCTCGACGTAGACGATGTCGTTGAGCGCCTCCTGGGCGTGGTCGGTGATGCCGATGGTGGCGGTCGCGCCCTGGATGCGGACCCACTCGTGGCTCTTGGAGTACAGCAGGTCGGCGGGCGTCTTGGACATGGGCGCCGCCACCGGCGCGCCGGATTTAGCCGCGACGCCTGGCAAGCCCTTTTGGGCGGCCGCGGCGCTCCGCGTGGCATGGCGGACCCTGGACTCGGCTGGGAGCGCGCGGCGCGCTGGCTCCCCCGCGTGGCGGTGGGGCTCCTGCTGCTCGCCGCGCTCCTGGCCGGGATGGCGCTCGGCTCCGCCTACATGGAGCGCACCTGCATCGACCCACCGGTCCGCTCCGGCTTCGACTTCGGCTGCGCGTGGGGCTACGGCCTCGGGTTCTTCCTGAGCACCGTGTTCGCCGGCGTCCTGGCGCTCGCGGCCGGCGCCGCCCTCCTGATCGCCCGCGTGGCCCGCGGCGTGGCGCACGGAGACCCCACGGCACGCCCCCGCGCCGTGCGCTTGGGCGTCGCGGCGGCTCTGGTCGGGCTCGCCTCCACTGCCCTCCACCTGGACGGCAAGGGCCCCTGTCTGCAATGCCCGCTCTGGCTCCATCCGTCCACCCAGGTCGTGCTGGCCGGCCTGGAGGTCGCGTGGCGCCCCCTCATTGTCCTGACGCTGGCCACCGGCGTGGCTGCGGCGTGGGCGGCCGGCCGGCTGCGCTCCCCTGGGCTGGAAACGGTCAAGTAGGCCGCCTTTGTCGCCGCTGCTGCGGACGCCTGTCCGCTGGCGCCACAGTCAAGTCGAGCCCGCCGGGACTTAGTCTAGCTCGGTTAGGCGCCAGACTGTAAATCTGGAGTAGGCCGGTTCAAATCCGGCAGTCCCGACTCTCTTCCCCCTTTCCCCGTTTGTCCCGAGCAGCTCTGTGCGGCCGCAGCGCAGCGGAGGCCGCACGACGCGGCTCCGCGGTCCCGACTCTTCCCCCTTTTTTCCACCGTTTCTGCGGAAGCCCCTGTGGCGGGCGGAGCGCGCGTCCCATGACACGGGGGTAGCGCACCTTTTGGCAGTCCAAACTTCGGCAGCCCGACTCTTTCCCCTCCACATCCTTTCGCCATTTCTCTCCTGTTGGAGCGTTGTTTTGGGGTCCCGCTCCGCCCTCCTGGGGCCCAGGAGGAACATGGCCCCGGACGGCCCCCATTTCCCTCCTGGAGCCCTCCTGTTGCATTCCGGCAGGGTTATTATGCCCGCCCTCCCGTTCGCCTCCTGTGGGGATGGGCAACATCCCCCCTGAGGGATGCATCATGCCCTACACACACAAGACCTCGAAGGGAGAGTATGTCCTGCACACCCGTGCGGTCGAGCTGAAGGGTGGCCGCAAGCAGGTCATCTACTTCTTCTGCAAGAAGGGCAACAAGCCGGCCAGCGGCAAGCCCTGCGACATGCCGGACGGCAAGAAGGTCGGCATCAACGCCCGCACCGGCCTGCCGTTCCTGGCCAACGCCGTCGCCGCCAAGAAGCGCTAGCCGCTTCGGCGCCGCCCCTCTTTCCCTCTCCCTCTCTTTTCCCTGTTCTCGGACGGATTGCTTCCTGGCAGCGGCCTAGCTCTCCCTGGGGGCCCGCAGCGCCAGCACGACGCGCAGGGCCACGAAGGCCGACAGCCCGAGCACCGGCACCAGCAGGGCGAGACTCCAGCCGATGCGCGGCGCGGTGAGCAGCGCCCGCATCGCCAGCGTGGCCGCCGCGAAGAAGCCCACCAGCAGGAGCGCCACGCCGAGGCCCAGCTGCCACGCCAGCACCGCGAGCAGGACGGGCAGCAGCAGCGCGAACAGCAGCCACCCCGTGCCGCCGGCCAGCAGCAGCCGCGCGGCGACGATGCCGCACAGCCAGGCGGCCACCATCAGCAGCGCCAAGCGCACGGGACGGCCCTCGCGGGGGGCTTCGTCACCCGCCGACGCGGCCGCCGCGGGGAGGTCGGCAGCTTCCACACTCCCTTCGAGTGGACGCCGCCGCTTCAACCTTCGCAAGCTTCATCCACGGCGCGCCGCATGGGCGGGCCATGGAGCAGCAGAACGTCCGCGCCAGCCCGATGATCGTTGGCGGCCTCTTCATCGGCCTCTGGCTCTACCTCGTGTTCTTCACGGTGCGCGAGTTCCCCCGCATCAACGTCGCGCTGTGGCTGTTCTGGGGCCTCATCGGCTTCGCCGTGGCCGGCGGCCTCTACGCCTCCCGCATCGCCAACGCGACGGTCCGCATCGCCATCTGGATCGCTTTGGGCATCGCGCTCGGCTTCCTCGCCATGGTCCTCATCTTCAACCAGGTCGGCGAGGCGTTCGCCGCCCTCTTCACGGTCGTCGGCGCCGGCCTCATCATCACCGGCCTCCCGGGCGGCTGGAACCTGCCGGGCGGGCCGGCGGCGGACCACTGGCAGGACGCCAACGCGCCGCGCTGACGCCCTGGGACGGCCTTCGCAACCGTGGGAGCCAGAGGCTGCCCGCACAGGTATGGGTTCCACCTCCAGCGGGCACCGGCGCGCTTTTCAGGCAGGCGACCCGATTGGGGCCCATGACCAAGGCCTTGGCCATCCTCGGCATCGTGGGCGTCGCCCTGGCCGCGCTGTTCGCCTTCGCGCTCAGCGGCCCGTTCGTCCCGCTGCTCACGCTCGCCTTCCTCGTGGTGTGCGCCATCCTGCTGTTCACCCAGCGCAGCACGTTCACCACCATCACCGGCATCGTGCTCCTGTTGCTCGCGGCGTCGGCGCTGCTCTACTTCAACCCGGTGACGGGCAAGGAGGGCCAGGCCTACATCCCCGACCTGCCGCCCTACTTCGAGGGCCCGTGGATGGCCACCCTCGTCGTCATCGGCTGCATCGCCCTCGTCCTGGCGGCCCGCGACAGCGTCGCCCCCCCGTGGACCGGCTACCTGGGCCTCGCCGCGGGCGTGCTGGCCATCCTGCTGGTGGCCTTCGTCCCCATCGACCAGCAGGGCAACTTCGCCAACCCGCTCGGCATCGGCGTGGCGGTCCTGGTGCTGTTCCTGCTGTTCCCGCTCGTGGCGCTCCTGCGCGGCCCGCCCGCCGCGGTGGCGCCGACGGTGCGGCGAAGCGACCCCGCCCCGGCGCCCCGCACCGTCCGCAAGTAGGGCCTGCCCAAACCACGGAGTCCACGGACCAAGCTGGCGCCGGGTCTTCCGTGGAAACGTGATTTGTCTCGAGGCCAAGCTCTGCGAACCGCGGATGACGCAGAGTCTTGGAGGGTGCTTGCTGCGTCATCCGCGAAATCCGCGGTTCGCCGAAGGCCATGCCGGGACCACGCTTCCGTGCAATCCGTGGTTTGTAGTGGTTTGGTCTGACGACCCTTCGAAAAGGGCTCCACCGCCCTTTTATCATGGTGGTGCGGTCGTCGAATCCATGCGCCTGCCCGGCTCCCGCCGCCTCGTCCGCGCCCTCCTGATCGCCAGCCTCACCGCCGTCCTGCTGGGCGCGGCCGTCGGGGCCAGCAACGGCACGGAGCAGCAGGCCCGCCCCGCGGTCCACGTCCCCGTGCCGCAACTGGGCGACCGCGGCGCCTACGTGGCCGAGCTGGATGGCAGCTACGAGCCCAACCCCGAGGGCGGCCGGGCCGCGTTCCCCTTCCTCGCGTTCGAGTGGGCGCCCGGCGCGCCGGAGCGCGGCGCCGACGGCCTCCTCCACGCCACCGACCGCGTGCAGACCTCGGGTTGGACTTACCAGGGCTGGGCCGTCGCCCTCAACCGCCTGCGCGAGGACAACGAGTACCTGAAGGGCATCCCGGAGTCCCCCGTCTGGGTGCGCCACAACGAGACGCTGGTGTTCGACCAGGGCACGGCGGACCTGCTGGCCACCGAGGACGACCTGCACGGCGTCGACTACGACAACGCCACCGTCCCGCGCAGCGCCTTCGGCGGCGGCGTGGGTCCCCTCACCCGCGACGGCACCCTCGCGCAGCGCACCATCACCACCAACGGGACGCAGAGCGTCTTCGAGCCGGGGGCGGCCGCCGACTGCCTGTTCCTCAACGGCTTCCAGAACCGCACCATCGCCCTCGGCGACACGGTCTCCTTCCAGCGCTCCTGCGACCTGCACGGCCTCCTGCTGGCCGTCGGCGTGTGGGAGGCGGAGGCCGCCGCCGTGGAGGAGGTGCACGGCCTGCCCGCCCTGCGCATGGACCCCGTGGTGCGCGGCTCCGGGTCCGGGCTGCTCGACGGCGACTCCGGCTACCACTTCGGCGGCGGCGCCATCACGGTGTGGCTCGCCAACGGCATCCCCTACCCGGTCCGCATCGCCTGGACCACGCCGGAGGAGCGCTACTCCTCCGTCGTGGAGCTGGCCGGCTACCAGCCCGGCACCCAGCCCCGCCTCGCGCCCACGCCGCCCCACGACCCCGCCCCGGACCTGGTCCTCGCCCCGCCCACGCCGTGGGGCCTCGACGAGACCGGCGTCCACCACCCGTTCCCCCTCTCCGCCGCCTACCGGGGCGCGCGCGACGACCCCAACTTCTCCAGCCTGCGCTCCTACCTCCAGTCCCACCCCGACGCCTTCCTCGGCAGCGCCGTCTACGACATCGGCGCCACCAGCCAGGCGGGGACGCAGCGCACCTGGAGGTTCACCGTCACCGACGGCGACTCCTGGCTCGCGGTCACCGCCAAGCGCAGCGACAGCCCGCAGGGGCCGCTCGGCGTCCCGCTCCCCCTGCCCGGCGGGCTGCCGGGCGCGACGGCAGCCAACACCACCTACAGCGCCGGCTCGGTGGAGCACGGCAGCCAGTACTGGGCTGGCCTCTTCCCGACCCCCTCCGAGGCGCCCGACCTGCTGCCCACGGTGGCGTCGATGATGGCGCGCTGGGAGGCCTACGCCTCGCCGGACTACCGCGAGCGCGGGGCCGACGCGTGGGGCTTCCAGATCACCTGCTTCCGCGTCCTGGGGAAGGAGTGCCGCAGCGTCTGGGTCAGCACCTGGGCGGGCCACGCCGACGCCTCGGCGGGCCAGAGCGAGGTCGACCAGTCCAGCACGCCGCCCACCCTGCGCGCCAGCGGCGACGCGCACGCCAGCCTCCTGCACGTCTTCGACAACCGCACCCAGGCGCTCACCGAGGCGTACCTGACGGAGGACCAGCGCACCGGCGTCGCCCCCGCCCCGGCGCTCACCCCGTCCAGCGTCCCGGCCAGCAGCGGGGTGCGCCCGGCCGCGACCCTCACCGCCTGGGTCCCCACCCCGGAGCAGGCGGCGGGCGTGGGCGCCGCGGCGGTCGCCGTCGGCCTGCTCTACTACCTGTGGCCGCTGGCCAAGGGCGGCCTCGGCCTGTTCTCGCGCCTCAAGCAGCCCGAGGTGCTGGCCCACCCTGCGCGCCAGCAGCTCCTCCAGCTCATCGAGGCGCAGCCCGGCATCCACTTCAAGGAGATGGCACGCCGCACCGGCCTCCCCAACGGCTCGCTGGTGCATCACCTCGAGACCCTGCGCCGCGGCGGCCAGGTCGTGGCGCGCCCCGCCGGCGGCTACACGCTCTACTTCCTCGGCGCGCACGTCCCCGCCGGCTCCGCGGAGGCCGCCTCGGCGCTCAAGGCCGACGGCGCGCGCCGCATCCTGGAGCTGGTGCGGCAGCAGCCGGGCCTCTCCAGCGCCGACGTGGCGGCCCGCTGCGGCCTGCAGCCCTCGACCGTGACCTACCACGTGCAGCGGCTGCAGGCGGCGGGGCTGCTGACCGGCCTGCGCGACGGCCGCGCGGTGCGCCTGCACCCGGTCGACGCGGCGGCGACGGCCGCCTGAGGCACCGCCCGAGGATTCGACGCCTTTCCCAGGGATGCGCGCCCCGATTCGAGAACCTCACCTCCCGCCTTATATGGCGTCGGGGCCGCTCCCCACCCGGTGCTCCCCATGCGGTCCCCGCAGACCATGACCCGCCGTCTCGTCCCGGCCTTCGCCCTCAGCCTCGTCTCCAGCCTCGTGCTGGGCGCCCTCGTCGTCACCGCGGCGGCCGGCGACGCGGAGCCCGCCCTGCCGCAGTGGTTCGGCGTGGCGGAGCGGCACCTGGGCGACGCCGGCACTACAACGCCACGCTCGGCGCGGGCTGGCCCGTCGGCGGTGGGGACGACCTCAAGGCGGACGAGCCGGTGCCCTTCGCGGCGCTGCGCTGGGCGGGCAGCGGCCAGGCGCGCGGCACCGACGGCTCCCTGCACACCGCCAACCAGCTCGTCCTGAGCGGCCTCTCGTTCGAGCCCCACACCTATGGTGTCACCGTGGCCTCCGTCGGTGGGGAGCGCACGGACGGCAGGGGAACCGAGACCGACGAGACCGACTCCGACGCCCAAGCTTGGCCGTCCATCTCCACCTCCGCGTGGGTGCTGGCCGGGACGCAGGAAGTCCTCCAGTCCGGCTGGGGCTTCACCGGCAACCACACCTACACCAACTACGGCCTCGTGGCGGGCATCGGCGCCTCCGTCAGCCGCGCCAACGAGGCGTTCCAGGAGGTCACCTACGGCCCCGCGCCCTCCTGCCTGGCCGCGAACGCGCTGCAGGGCGCCAACGTGAGCCTCGCCGCGCCCATCGAGCTGTTCGGCGCCTGCGAGGCCGGCGGCGGCCTCCTCGACCTCCCGGCCGGCGTCCTCTTCACCGCCCGGGCCGTCGAGACGGTCAATGGCGTGCAGGCCATCCGCTTCGACGCCGACGCGCTCAACGGCACCCTCTCCGCCTGGTTCGCCCCCAGTGTCCCCTACCCGGTCCGCCTGGAGGCCCACCTCCCGCCGCTGCCCGCCAAGGGGCACGCCGACGCCGACGCGCAGGGCGACGCCTCCGGGAGCGAGGCCCGCATGCACGGCAGGGGCCGCTCGAGCGCCAGTGCCGAGGCGACCGCCGCCCCCATCCCGCGCAACGCGACCCTGGACCTCGCCGGCTTCACCGCCGGCGACGCCCCGCTCGCGGCCACCGACCGCCCCTCCGACGCGGCGCCCGAGCTGGCCTTCGCCGCCCGCACGCCGTGGGGCATCGACGACACCGGCGTGCAGCACCCCTTCCCGCTCTCCGCCGCCTACAAGGCCGCCAAGGAGAACCTCGCCTTCGCCGACCTGCGCACCTTCCTCGCGGCCCACCCCAACGCCTACGCCGCGGCCGCGGCGTACCGGCAGTCCACCGGCGGGCCCGGTGACCAGGAGCGCACCTGGGGCATCACCGTCGCGGACGGCGAGGAGGCGCTGGCGTTCGAGGTCGCGCAGCGCAGCCCCGACCCGCTCCTCCCGGTCGCCCTGCGCGGCCAGTTGCCCATGACCGTCACGGTGCGGCACGGCTGGGGCGGCGGACCCGCCCCCGAGGGGCTGCCGGCCAGCGGCGTCCCCGCCCAGTTCCCGACCGCCGCGAGCCTGCTGGCGCGCTGGGCCGCCTTCGACGGCTCCGGCACCCCCGGCAGCGCCTGGTCGTTCCGGCTGGAGTGCGTGGAGCGGACGGAGGACGGCTGCCGCAGCGCCCAAGTCGTCGCCGCGGCGGGCGTGCAGCGCGCCGACATGACGTTCCTCTACAGCCCCTTCGCCCTGCCCGGCAACCCCTTCGGCACGGAGACCTGGGCCATCGTGGACCGCTTCGCGGAGTTCACGCAGGACGGCCACGCCACCCGGATGCGCGTCCACGACGACCGCGTTGACACCGCGTCGGTCGGCTCCGGCCCCCTGCCGCCCATGCCCTCCGCCTCCGGCGAGGGCGGCTTCGACGTCCGCTCCGCCGCGGTGTCCGGGCTGCCCCCGACGCGCTGGCTGCCCGCCCCCGAGCAGGCCGCCGGCGTCGGCTTCCTGGGCCTCCTGCTGGGCGCTGTCTACTGGGTGTGGCCCAAGATGAAGGCGCTCGCGTTCCTCAGCCTGTTCTCCCGCGTCGAGAAGGGCGACCTGCTGGAGCACCCGGCCCGCCAGCGCCTCGTGCAACTCGTGGAGGCGGAGCCCGGCATCCACTTCCACGACCTCGCCACGCGCGCCGGCCTCGCCAACGGCACCGCCACGCACCACCTGCGCAAACTGGAGCAGGGCGGCCACCTCACGGTGCGCCGCTCGGGGCGCTATGCCTGCTATTTCGCCGGCAGCCGCGTCGAGGCCCGCGAGGCCGCCGCGGCCCCCATCCTGAAGTCGGGCGGCGCCCGCCAGGTGCTCGCCACCGTGCGCGCCCGGCCCGGCCTCTCCAACCTGGAGTTGGCCAACGCCACCGGCCTCACCCCCTCGACGGTGAACTACCACGCGCAGCGCCTGGCGACGGCGGGGCTGGTGGAGGCCCTGCGCGACGGCCGCAACGTCCGCTTTCATCCCCTTGCCCCCCTCCGCTCGGAAGGGCCCGGGGCCAACGCCGCGGCGTAAGCCAACCTAAACCACGGATTCCACGGAACCATTTCTTGGCCATACAGGCCAAGGGTCCGTGCAATCCGTGGATTCCGTCGGTCAGCCGGCGACGACAGGGTTCCGCAGCCGCGCCACGCCCACCAGCTCCGCCACTATCTCCTGCCCAGTCCGCAGCGGGCCGACGCCCTCAGGCGTCCCGGTAAGCAGGACGTCGCCGGGGCGCAGCGTGGTCCACTGGCTCGTGCGCGCCACGAGCTCCGCCACGCTCCAGGTCATGTCCGCCGTGGAGCCTTCCTGCCGCACCTGGCCGTCGAGCGCGAGGCGGAGCCGCAGCGCCTGAAGGTCGCGGTCCACCGGGTGCCAGGCGCCGAGCGGGCAGAAGGTGTCGAACCCCTTCGCCTGCGTCCACGGGGTGCCCGCCTTCTTGGCAGTCGCCTGCAAATCACGCGCCGTCACGTCCACCGCCACCGTCATCCCGTCGAGGTGGCGCAGCGCCTCCCCGGCGGCGACGCGGCGGGCCTCGCGGCCGATGCGCACCGCCAGCTCGACCTCGTGGTGGACCTCGCCGACGCCGGAGGGCAGCACCACTGCCTCGCCGTCGCCCACGACGCTGCTGTCGGGCTTAAGGAACCAGAGCGGCGCCTCGGCGGGGGGGACGCCCATCTCCCGCACGTGCCGGGCGTAGTTCCTGCCCACGCAGAGGACCTTCACGGGCGCCGCGACCACGAGATGGGAGATAAGTGGACGGGGGTTGGACCGCGAAGGGCGCGAAACCGCAGGGGAACGTTTCCTTGGTGTTCGCGGGCTTCGCGGTTGGCCTGGATCAGGCGTGGGCAGGCTTGCCGATCCAGACCGCCGCGCCGGCGCTGCCGGTGCCTAGGGCAGCCATCAGGAGGATGGCC